>JAZRTN010000194.1:0-3327 GCA_045652045.1 Clostridia bacterium | reverse complement strand
GTCTTGCCATAATGACTATGATTATACTAAAACAAAAAGGTATAATCCCTTCTAAAAAACCATTGGCTCAAACAGTATCACAAGACGATTCAAAACAAGACAAACAAGAATCAGAAAAAGATGAAACAGTAGAAATAGTACAAGACTCAACCCCAGAAGAGCCTAGATTATCAGATAAAGCTGATACTTTTAACATTGATGCAAACGAATATCTTTTAAAAACAATCCAGATGCAAAATAAAGATTACAACATCGAAGAAGAAAATGAAGACACTAAACCTCAGCCAAAACAATCATCAAACTCTTCTGCAAACAAAAAATCTTCTTCAAAAACTCAATCAAACAAAACAACAAAAAGCAGTGCCAAAAAGCCTGCTTCAACCAATAAAAAAACAACTCAAAAATCAAAATCTAAGAAATAATCAAAAGGTGAAATAATGAGCGATTTTACTCTTGTCAAACATGGTTATGACCCAAACGAAGTTCAGAACTATATAATAAGACTAAAAGCAACTTACGAAGCAAAACTATCAGAGCAAAAAGACAGAATATTCTATCTAAAAGATCAGCTTGATACTTTTACTAACGCAAGCGAAAATGAACTAGTAACATCTCTTGCTCGCGCAGTAGAAAGAGCAAAACAAATAGAAAATAGTTCACACAACATTTTTGAGCTAGAAACAAAAAGATTAAAACTTTTATACTATCGTATGGAAACTTTAATTAACGAATTGTCAGGACAAGTCAATACAGAAGAATTAAAAGCTAAACTTCTTACATTAATGCAAGAGTGTGGCGAGAGTCTTGACAAAAATGTAAAAATGTTGTCAGAGTCAATGAAGATGATTGATGGTGAAGACCCAGTAAGAAGATTGCTTCAAAAAATTTCTAGTAAAAACCGTGTTAATATAGGTAATATCAACAACTTTATATCACAAATGGAGCCACAAAATGCCCCTAAAAAGGAAGAAAAAGCTCCAAGAATATCACCTAAACCAATGGGTGTGTTGTACAAAACAGAAGTTGTCCAAGATGTCGCAACAAAGCATATCAAAACCCAAAACAACTCAACTTTTGAAAACTTCCTTTCAGATGAAGATAACAATTCAAAAGCTTTTGAAAATATAATGTTCAAAAATAATAACAAGAAAAAGTCACAATCAGTTATCACAGCAGAGCTTTCATACCCAACACCAAATGAGAGTGGCTTTGACTTAAAAGAAGCAGTCAACCCAAAAGATGACCTTTCAGAAATTATGAAAGCGTTTGACTTCTTCCCAACCGAACCAGAAAATCCAAAAAATAAAAAGAAAAGATAATATGCAAAAGAACAACAATTTTAAAAATCTTAATAACTTTAAGTTTATATTAATAAACACTATATTTTTAGCATTGTTTATAATAGCTATCGGTTTTACAACAGTTTTTGCTGTATATGACGACAACTATGCTATTGTAAACTCAGCTCGTTCTATGCAAGAGCAGTTTATATTGGTTAAACAAACCAACTCTTCTGGCCAAGAAGTAGACAAGTTTTTCTCTACACAAACACTAAAAGACTTTGGTAAAGCAACAGCAACTGTTCCTCAAAAGCTATACCAAACCAACATTACTGTCTCTATGCTTGGAGGAGAGAGTTTTACCCTATCAAACTTTGTCGAAACAAAATCTTTTAGTAAGTTTGGGCTAGACTTATACAAAGGTGGCAAGTACCCAAAACCAAAAGACCAATCTCAACAATATGAACAAATAGTTATAAGTGACTATTACGCAGACCAATTGCTAAAAAATGGCTATAAAACTTTTGGTAACGACAACTTTAAACCAAAAAGTTACAAACAAATTCTAAAAAATCCTATTAACTGCTACAACACAGACGGACAAACATTCTGGCTACAAATTACAGGTGTATACAAAACTAATTATAAGCAATATTCAAAAACACTAGACCCATACAAAACATCAAAGATGGATTTAGAGATTAATGAATATATGAACAAGTATGCATTTAATACCACATATACAACAGTTGGTTTTAGCGAAAGACAAGCAAGTACAATCAAAAAATTATCAGCACAAGTTTATACAAAGCAAAACACAGGTTTTGTTAATGGCGAACCAACATCAATGGTTTTAACAAATAAATATATCGCCAACGAAAACGATGAGTATAAAGACATTTTAAAAATCTTTGCTTTTTCAGGGCTAGAATTTAACGAAGTAGGTCAAGGAGAAATAATCCTACCAGTAAGCTTGTTTAATACATACTTTGCTCCAACAACACCTTCAAAACATATTAATTCAAAAACTCTATTTGATTGCTCAACAACAGCCGAAGCACAAGAATATATGCAAACAGCTTATGGCTCTAATTTAAACAGCTTGTATTTTACAATGCGTGTTAGCAATCAATACGAAACAACTTTTTATAGATTTAAAGTAGTAGGTTTGTCAACAGCGTTTATGCAAGATGGCACAGAACTTAGTGAACAAATTACTAGACTAAATGCGCAAGATATGACAATGTTTGTTAAAGACTGTTTATATAGTGCAAACGCAGCAGTTTTAGCCATTGACAAAGACGCTTCAATATTAAGCGATGCAATTAAATATATCAAAAAAAGCGACCTAACTTTCCAAACAGCAGGTAGCGATTATGTGCTAGAACATTCTAGAACACTTAGAATTTATGGCCTTGTTATAAGCATCTTGGCTATGATTGGTTTTGGTGTATTATTTGGTTATAGATATTATAGACAAAACATATACCTATCTAAACAGCTTGCTCAAAACTCAACAAAACAAGCTTTCAAATCAAACATTTGGTCAAGTTTAACTATATTTGCAACAGCATTTGTAGCAAGTTTGCTTGTGTCTATGTTGATTAACTTTATAATTAATATCAGCATCAATGCAATTATTGGACATTTGTTAATAGATGTGTTTATCTCATTGTTATCATTCTATGTTATGTTCAATGCAGGGCTTATTTTAATATTGCCTTTATATTTAATTTCAACTCTACTTTCTCAAAAACCTTCAACAATAGTGCAACTACAAAACCCAGAAGTAGAAGAAGAAACTACACAGGAATAATTGAAACAAAAAAAACACCTAAATTTTTAGGTGTTTTTTATTTTTAAAACTATTGATTATCCAAATCGTCTAAGCAATCTACTCTTGGTTTTGCTAGGGCAAATCCCATATAAACATTAGATAACAATTTGCTATCAGTTGTCTCATAATAGTCTCTTACAAGCCCGTCATAAATTGCTTGTAACTCAGCCTTCATAGCCGCGTTTTTAATATATACAATTTGAGTTTTAA
>JAZRTN010000193.1:0-10129 GCA_045652045.1 Clostridia bacterium | reverse complement strand
CAAAAAAAGAATCTAAGCTAACAGACAAAGACTTTGTTTATTACATTGAAGACAACGGTGATGGCACTTATAAACTACTTAAAACAGATGATGTCAACTTTGTAAAAAAGAGCAATAAACAAGGTGTATTTGTAATAGGTGATACTCACTTAGAGGTTCACTCTGGTGTCCTTCAAGAAACTTATGTAGGTATCAATACCAGTTTTTATCGCTATGGATTTTTCGAAGCTTTATGGCAAGCAATTCCATTTACATTTGGTTGGGCATGGAAAGTGCTTGTGATACTAGGTTCACTTATTATTGGTAAAGTATCAATACTGGGTTTAACAGGTCCAGTTGGAACAATCTCAACTATCGCAACCGTTACCAAGGCATCAGCGGCCAACTTATTGCTGTTACTTCCAATGATTTCTGCTAACTTAGCAGTGTTTAACTTGCTGCCGTTCCCAGCGCTGGACGGAGCAAGAATGGTGTTTGTATTAATTGAATGGATAAGACGAAAGCCAATTAATCGCAAAATAGAAGGGTATATTCATACAGGTGGTTTGATATTCCTGTTAGCCTTTGTAGTTGTTGTTGATGTGTTACATTTTATCTTCTAAAATTAACAAACTTGCCTTTTAGATTAATAGTATAATAGGGCAAGTTAACTTGCCTTATTTTTATATAAAAGGATAAATTTATGAATTACTCTTTGATTGATTATATCAATGCAAAAACAGAAAATAAGTACAATTTTTTGAAACTTAACGAAGTGCTTTATCTTCAACAAGAACCAAAGTGTATAGTCACTTTTATCTATGATGAAGATTTGCCAAACCTTACAGATGAGCAAAAACAAGAAATAACCTCTTGGGTTATTAAGTACCTTGATATTACTTCACCTGTTGAAGTAAAAATCAGAAAAAGTTATCTTGACGAAAACTTGATTTTTAAATTTATATTGGGTTATTTTGAGACATACCATGCAAGTATTAAAGACTCTTTTACATCTAAAACTGTTTCTATTAAAAGAGACGGCAAACAAGTATCAATCAAATTATTAATAGATGACTTTGTGACCGAATATTTTAACAAAAAGGACATAAAAAACGAGCTTATTGCAAAACTTAACTTAAATTTCTGTGGTAGTTTTTTAGTTGATATAGATACATTTGTTGTAGATAGTAGCACTTATGATGATTTCTTAAAACAACGCCAAATCCGTGCCGAAGAAATTAGCACAGCAACAGCTTATGTTAATAATATGAATCGTAGATTTAAAGTAGATAATAAGAAAATTTTAGTCGGCGACGAAATCACTGTTGACCCAGAGCATATTGTTTTAAAAGAAGCAGTAGGTAGAATTTTTGCTGGTAAAGTTAAATTTTTTGCAATGAAAAGTTTTTTATCTAAACGTACTAAGAAAAACGAACAAGGCGAAGACGAAAGGGTAGAAAAACAATATTTTAGTTTTGTATTGCAAGACGGAGCAGCACAAATACAATGTGTATATTTTCCAAGCAAAGCAAATCTTCACAAAATGAATTTGCTAAACGACGGGGTGACTATTGTTGCTCGTGGTGATGTAGAGAGTTTTAACGATAGATTTAGTTTTAAAATTAAAGACTTGTCTATATGTGATATTTGTGATGATATTGCTTATGATACAGAGTTTAAAAAAGAAACTTCTACTTACAACTTTGTAAAACCTCAACCATATGAAAGCTCTTCTCAACAAAACTTATTTGCAACAGATAAAACAGAAATTAATCCAAAAGCCATTGGTAAAAGTTATGTTGTGTTTGACTTAGAAACAACAGGTCTTAGTTTTGACACTGATGAGATTATTGAGATTGGTGCAGTTAAAGTTGTTGATGGTATTATTAAAGAAACTTTTTGGAGTTTTGTTAAACCTTCAAAACCAATTCCGCAAGAAGCGAGTGCTGTTAATAATATAACAGACGAAATGGTAGCTAACGCCCCTAAAATTAATCAAGTATTACCAGACTTTTATAAGTTTACAAGAGGGGCTGCACTTGTTGGTCACAATGCAATCGAATTTGACTGCAAATTTATTGATGCCAATGCTAAAAAACTTGGCTATAATTTTGATAATCCAAAGTACGATACTCTTATGATGGCTAGGGCAAAATTGTCTAATTTAAGACATCACAATTTAAAGACAGTTTGTGGGTTTTTGGGTATAAGTTTAGTTGGTGCTCATAGAGCAATCAACGATACTATTGCAACAGCAGAAGTTTTTTTAAAATTATTATAATTTATACTTGAAATCTATAATATTATATGCTATACTACTAATGCTTATAAATAGTTGGCTTTAAGAGTGGGGAGACCCGCTCTTAATTGTTAGTTAGGGGGTATTTATGCCAAGCAAGATAGAAAAGATGGTCATTGACCATATTGAGCCCATAGTAACAGGCTTAGGTTATGAACTTGCAGATGTTGAGTATGGCAAAAAATACACAGGTATGAACCTTACCGTATTTTTAGCAAAACCCGACAATAGTCCAATAACCATCAATGATTGCGAAGCCGTGCACAGAGCAATCGACTTACCATTAGATGAACTTGACCCAACCAATGGAGCACCTTACACACTAAACGTTTCATCTTTGGGATTAGACAGGCCATTTAAGTATGATAGAGATTATCAAAGATATCTTAACCAAGATATTCAAGTTAAGCTTTATACTAACTTAGACGGTAAAAAAGAGTATGTAGGCACACTACTTAACTTTGGCGAAGATACTCTTACAATACAACTTGACAAAAAAACGCTAGATATTCCAAGAAAGCAAATTGCTGTTTGTCAGCCACATATAAAATTTTAGGAGAAAAATAATGATTAATAAGGATTTTTTTAATGCACTTGATGATTTAGAAAAGGAAAAGAAAATTAACAAAGAATATTTCTTAGAATCTTTGGAGCTTGCTCTAACTTCTGCTTATAAGAAAAACTTTGGCGAAGCTAAATCAGCAGTTGTAAAACTTAACCCAGAAAAGCACACTATCAAAGTTTACAGCTACAAAACTATCGTAGAAAACGAAGAAGCTATCGAAGACCCAGATAAACAAATTACTCTTGAAGAAGCAAGACTTATCAAAAAGTCTTATAAAGTAGGCGAGACTGTTATGGAAGAAGTTACTCCAAAAGAGTTTGGTAGAATTTCAGCTCAAATCGCTCGTCAAGTAGTTATGCAAAGATTAAGAGAAGCAGAGCATCAAGTAGCTATTGATGAATTATCAGAAAAACAAAACGAACTTATTACTTGCATTATTACAAGAATAGATGCCGGTGCAGTTTATGTAGAAATCCCAGGTACTCAAACCGAAGGTGTTTTACAAGAAAAAGACCAAATCCCAGGCGAAACTTACCAAGTAGGTAGCAGACTAAAAGTTTATGTAAAACCTATCAAAGAAAATATGAAAGCAACTTGCGTACCAGTTTCTCGTAGCAATGCAGGATTTGTAAAAAGATTATTTGAACTAGAAGTTCCAGAAATCGAACGTGGCGAAGTAGAAATAAAAAATATCGTCCGTGAAGCTGGTTATCGTACAAAAATGTCAGTTTACACAGCAAACTCAGACCTAGACCCAATCGGTGCTTGTGTTGGTAATAAAGGTATGCGTGTTAACACAATTGTTGGTGAACTTAATGGCGAAAAAATTGACATTATTGAATGGTCAGAAAATCCATTAGAATATATCGCAAGAGCATTAAGTCCAGCAAAAGTTGACACAGTTTATGCATTAGAAGGCGACAAAACAGCTCGTGCAGTTGTTAAAGATGATAAACTTTCTCTTGCAATTGGTAAAAACGGTCAAAACGTTAGACTAGCAGTAAAACTTACAGGCTGGAAGATAGACGTTAAGTCAGAAACAGCAGCAAAGAGTATTGATGGTGACTTATTCCTTAATAAAGAACCAGAAGTATTTGATATCGGCGACGACCTAGATATCGGTGAAGATCTAGACATTATGTCAGACCTAGACGAAGAATAATTTTTAAAGGAGTTTATATGAAAGACGCTCCATTAAGAATGTGCATTGTATGCCGCGAAATGAAACAAAAAAACGAGCTAATCAGAGTAGTAAAAAACAAAGATGGTGAAATCTTTGTAGACAATACTTTTAAAGCAAACGGCAGAGGTGCATATATATGCAAAGACCAACAATGTTTAAGTAAATGTATTAAATCAAAAGTTTTGAATAAAGTGTTCAAACAACCAATAGACGACGCTACGTATCAAAACTTATCGGAGGAATTTGTTGGAAAATAAAGTTACAACATATTTGGGCTTTGCCCAAAAAAGTGGTGCGATAGTGTATGGTATAGATAACCTAAGAGATTATCGTAAAAAGATGTATCTCATAATAGTTTGTAATACAGCAAACGACAAATACACACAAGTCGCAAACAAAATAAAATCATTAAACACAAACTGCACAATTTTAACAACCAATGGTGTTACTTTGGCAAGTTTGTTAAACAAAGACAATTGCAAAATTATCGGTATAAAAAACCATAGTTTGGCACAAGCAATAATTGACAACAAGTTAGATATTTTATTAGGGGTGAATTAATTTGGCAGAAGTAAAAGAACAAAAACAACAAAATTTAGACAATATAAAGTTAGTTGCAAAACTAAACACAGATGGCTTAGTACCATCTTTGTTCCGTGAAGTAAAAAAGGCAAAACAACAATTGTCTAGTTTTTATGATGGTTTAAGAGAAAAATATAACGCAATTAAGAAGGAAAAAGAGCTTGTTCAAAAACAAGAAGCGTTGAAAGCCGAAAAAGCAAAATTGGAAGAAAAAATCATCAAAGAGCCTGTTGTAGAAACTAAGGTTCAACCTCAACCTATCCAAAAACAAGAACAAAAACCTTCTCAACCACAACAACCATCACAAAAACCTCAACAAAGACAAGTTTGGCAACAATCTAACCAAAAAGGTTCTCAAAGACCAGAGGGTAAATTTAATAATCAAGACCGTGGTCCAAGAGCGCAACAAGGCCAAGATAGACCAAGATTTAACAACAATCAACCAAACGGTAGATTTAATAACAACAATAACAACCAAGGTCAAAGATTTAATCCTAATAACAAATTTAATGGTCCAAAACCAGCAAAACCTATGGGACAAAAACCTGCATTTGGTTCTGCAAAAACTGCCAAAGCAGACCTTACAAGTGCAGCAAGCGTATTTGTTAATAAAGAAAGAGATTACTCTAACAAGAAAAAAAGTGTTGAAAAACCTTTTGAAGAAAAGCGCCTAAGCAAAAAATCTCTATTAAATAGAGGTCTTATTGAAGAGCGTAATATCGAAGAGCGTATGGTTGCTCGTAAATTAAAAATCAAAAAACCAAAACAAGAGGTTCAACAAGTATATACACAAATTACCAATGCAGTTATTACAACTCCTAACTTAACTGTAAAAATGTTGTCAGAAAAAATTGGTAAACCTGTTACAGAAATTATCAAACAACTTATGGGTCTAGGTATTATGGCTACAATCAACAGTACCCTTGACCTAACAGCAGCAGAACTTGTAGCAGGAGAGCTTGGTATTACATTAGAAATCAAGCTTGACAAAACATACGAAGAACAACTTAGTGAAAACGCAAAAGAAGTTGAAGATGAAAAAAACCTACAACGTCGTCCACCAATCGTTACAGTTATGGGACACGTTGACCATGGTAAAACATCTTTACTTGACTATATCAGAAAAACAAACGTTATTTCTAGCGAGGCTGGTGGCATCACTCAACATATCGGTGCTTACTCAATCACTTGCAATAACGAAAGTATTACATTTATAGACACCCCAGGACACGCAGCGTTTACAAATATGCGTGCTCGTGGTGCTCAAATTACAGACCTTGCAATCCTAGTAGTTGCAGCAGACGACGGTGTAAAACCACAAACAGTTGAAGCAATCAGCCATATTAAGGCAGCAAAAGTTCCTATGATTGTCGCAATCAATAAGGTTGATAAACCAGAAGCTAACATTGACAGAATTAAACAACAATTAACAGAGTACGAAGTGCTACCAGAAGAATGGGGTGGAGATGCCATTATGGTTCCTATCTCAGCAAAAACTGGTGAAGGTATTGATAAACTTCTAGAAATGATTTTACTTGTAGCAGAAATGCAAGACCTTCGTGCTAATAAAGATAGAAGCGCAGTAGCAACAGTTATCGAAGCAAGACTAGACAAAGGTAAAGGTCCTGTTGCAAACATTATCGTTCAAAACGGTACTCTTAATATCGGCGATACAGTTGTATCAGGTTTCTGCTTTGGTAGAATTAGAGCTATGATAGACGACAAAGGTAAAAACGTTACAAAAGCAGGTCCATCTTGCCCAGTATCTATCTTAGGTTTTGATAATGTTCCAAATGTCGGCGACCAAGTTCAAGCTGTTGACGAAAAATTAAGTAAAAACGTTATCAATGAACGTAAAGCAAAAATGGCTAACGAAAAAGCTGAAAGAGGTCTTGGCACAAGTCTTGATGACTTCTTGAAACATTCTCCAAACGAAGATAAGAAAGTACTTAACTTGATTATCAAATCAGACGTTCAAGGTTCAGCCGAAGCCCTAAAACAAATGCTTTCAGAAGTAAACAACGAAGAAGCAGAAGTTAAAGTTATCCATAGTGCAGTTGGTGCTGTAACAGAAACAGACGTTCAACTAGCACAAGTTTCAAACGCAATTATTATTGGTTTCAATATTAAACCAGATAATAAAGCTCTTGCTCTTGCAGAACATAATAAAGTTGAAATCAGACTTTATAGCATAATCTACGAAGCGCTAGATGATGTAGAAAGAGCAATTAAAGGTATGGTTGCTCCAAAATACGAAGAAAAAGTTGTTGGACATGCAGAAGTTAGAATGCTATTCAAAATTAGTAGCATTGGTACAGTTGCAGGTTGTCGTGTGCTTGATGGCAAAATTGTACGTAACAGTCTTGTTAAAGTATTGCGTAAAGACAACGTTATTTTCGAAGGCAAAATAGCAACATTAAAGAAAGAAAAAGACGATGCAAAAGAAGTATTGGCTGGATTTGAATGTGGTATTAAAGTTGATGGCTTTAATGATATTCTTGAAGGCGATATTATCGAATGTAGCGTTAAAGAAAAAATTGCGATAGAATAATCTATTAAAATTAAAAGGAGAGATTTATGTCAGCAAACAGAATGGAAAGAATAAACTCTCAAATCCAAAAAGAACTTTCCTTGATTATTAACAATAAAGTTAATGATACAAGAATTTCTGGTTTTGTAAGTGTTTTGCGTGTAGATACTACACCTGACCTAAAATATTGCAAAGTATATGTCAGCATTTTTGATAAAGATAAACAAGCTGCTTTTGATGCAATCAATTCAGCTAGTGGATTTATCCGTAAAAATTTGGCATCAAGTGTCAAATTAAGAGAAGTTCCAAGACTAACTTTTGTTTTAGATGATGGCATAGAGTATAGCGATAAAATCAATAAAATTATTAGAGATTTAGATATAAAGCAAGAGGAAATTGATGAAACCAATTCAGAAGATAATTAAATTATTAAAGACTCATAATTCTTTTGCGTTGTTTACTCATATTAGCCCGGACGGTGATGCAATCGGTTCGTGTAACGCTCTTAGACTTGCACTAACAAGACTAGGCAAAACAGTTTATATCTATTGTGATGGAGATGCTCCAAAAAACTTCAAGTTTATTGAATCAAATTTTGAAACAGACCCTTCACACATCTCAGAGGTGGAAGTGTGCCTAATGGTTGACTGTAACGCCTTAGATAGAACAGGTAAGTATCAAGATTATCTAAAAGATGCTTCAATCTTAGCTTGTATTGACCACCATCAACGCAATAAGCAAAAATTTGCTTGCAAATACATAGACAGCACAAGCCCTAGCGCTTGTGACTTGGTTTATAAGATTATAAAATCACTTAAAGTCAAAGTTGATAAAGAAATTGCAAGATATCTATATATCGGCTCTTCAACTGACACAGGTGGTTATAGACACACCAACACAACAGCTCAATGTCACAAAATAGCAGGTGAGTTGTTAAAGACCGGTTTTGATTTGCAAGAAACAAACTTTTACCTATTTAAATATAAAACTTTAAAACAAATACAATTTTTTAAATATGTATTTAAAACTTTCAAAACATACCTTGACGGAGAACTACTTGTTGTTTTTGTAAATAATTCAGTATACCGCAAGTTTAAAGACATTATAGAACTTGGTGGTGTGTTTGACTTTTTAACAGGTATTGATGGCAACGAAATAGTTGCCAAAATCGTTGAAAGAGAAAAAGGCATCTATACAGTTGGTCTTAGATCTAACCAATACGCCAATGTATGTAACGTAGTTCAAACACTTGGTGGTGGTGGACATAAAATGGCCGCTGGTTGTAGGGTAGCAGATAAATCATATAAAGAATTGTTAGAAGTCCTTATCGAACAATGCAAAAGCGAGTTAAAAAATGGTAGGGATAATTAATGTAAACAAGCCAAGTGGTGTATCTAGTAACGGCGTTGTTGTTAAAATAAAAAAACTACTTAATACTTCAAAAATCGGCCATCTAGGTACATTGGACCCACTTGCAAGTGGAGTGCTACCAATATGTGTAGGCAAAGCCACAAGACTATTTGATTATTTTCTTAATAAAACAAAAACATATAAAGCAATCTTTAAATTCGGAACTCTAACTACAACATTAGATAACGAAGGTGAGATTATCTCTCAAAATGGCCCAGTTCCTACACAAAACGACATTTTGAAGGCATTAGAGAGTTTAAGGGGCGAGATTTCTCAACTTCCACCTAAACACTCAGCAAAATTTGTCGGGGGCGTGAGGGCTTATGAACTTGCTAGAAAAGGTGTAGACTTTGAGCTTAAACCAAAACGAGTTACTATATACAAATTTGATTTATTAAGACAAATTGACCAAGATAGTTACGAGTTTGATATTATGTGCTCAGCAGGTACATACATAAGAAGCTTGTGTAGAGATTTAGCCGAACAAGCAGGCACAGTTGCTACTATGACTAATCTTATAAGAACTAGCTGTGGCAACTTTGATTTAAAAGACAGTGTCGATTATCAGGACTTATCAAAAGAACTTATCATCTCTAATTTAGTATCAGTAGAGCAAGCGCTATGTGATATGCCAAGGTTTGATATGTCGGACAATTTATTTACTAGACTAATCAACGGCTTGGATACCACAATTAAACACGAAGATGGTGAGTTTTTTGCAATGTGTAAAAACGAAGCTGTTGGCATTGTTTCAATACAACAAGGAAAAATCAAAATAAAAACATATTTAAAAGAGTGATATTATGATAAAGTTTGGTCCATCAGGAAATTGCCAGTGGTTTTATGACGAAGGCAACAAAAACAGTTACCAAGCACCGAAGTGGCTTGATTCAAAAGGCTTAAATGCTTATGAATACGCCTTTACTCGTGGTGTAAAAATGAGAGAAGATACAGCCCGTCAAATCTGCGATCAAGTTAAGCAATATAATATCGAAATTAGCGTTCACGCACCATATTATATTAACTTTGCAGGTACGGACGAAGAACTTTTAGAAAAGTCTTACGGCTATATCTTAGACTCATTAAAATATCTAAAACTTATGGGTGGTAAACGTTGTATATTTCACTCAGGCACTTGTGGTAAACTTGATAGATCACAGGCATTTAGTTTGTTAAAAGAGCGTATGGCTGAGCTTGTTAAAAGAGTAAAACAAGCAGGCTATGGCGATATGTATTTATGCCCAGAAACAATGGGCAAGAGTATGCAACTTGGTAGTTACCAAGAAATTGCAGAATTGTGCAACATAGATGATATGATAATTCCGACAATAGATTTTGGGCATATCAATAGTTTTGAACAAGGTTGGTTATCTAATCCACAATCTTTTGAAGAACTTATAAAATACTATATAGATAACATTGGTCTTGAAAAAACTAAAATTATGCACGTGCATTTTTCAAAAATAGAATATGGTCCAAAGGGTGAGATAAAACACTTAACTTTTGATGACAAAACTTATGGTCCACATTTTGAAAATTTAGCTCCTGTGCTTAAAAAATACAATTTAGAACCGGTTATCA
>JAZRTN010000192.1:0-4559 GCA_045652045.1 Clostridia bacterium | reverse complement strand
TTGTTCATAGTGTAGTTGGCCAATTCCTACATTAGGATAAATTCTTATAGGTTTGATACATTGTATCTCCAATGTCCAAGTTCCTTTAAAGCCAACGTCACCAAACCCAGCAGTAACGTGTATGTATAAACCAAGTCTGCCAATAGAACTTCTACCATCAATACATGGTACTAAGTTGTCAGTTTCGGTATACTCGTTGGTTCTACCAAGATAAAGTTCGCCAGGTTGCAACACCAAGCCTTCTTCTGGTATAGTGATTTTTCTTGTTGGGTTAGATTTTTTTAAATCCAACACATCACAGTCATATACAAGTAAGTCTTTATTTAGGGTAACATTATAACTGTTTGGGTTAAGCTGTTTTAAGTTAAATGGCTCGATTTTTATGTTGCCAAGTTCCATCTGTCTTAAAATTTCTTTTCCTGTTAACATATTATAAACTTCCTTTTTGTTGTTTTGTTTAGTCTACCATATTATAGGTTTTTATCAAAGCAAACTACATACATAACTAGTCTGTTAAATAAAAAGTACATGTCGATAGTTTTTTACGGTGTAAATGTAATACTTTGCCACTTTCCATTTTGTATGAGTAGCCGTCTTTGTAAGGACATTTAGCACAAGTTGCGTTTAAGTGAGATTGCATAGGACAATGTCTTAGTGTCATATACGGAAATTTGATTTTGCTAGCTATATCGCCTTCTGCACATATTACAGGTTTGTCAAATACGCTTGCTGTTGTGTTGTTGTACACATTTAGTCCTGCGCCTACAATTATATCGGTATCAAATGTAAGAGCGTAGTAGTTATTTGCAACAATTGATATCTTAGTTTTGTTGATTATGTCTTTTAAAAACTCAATGTCTTGTTGCAACGCAAAGTTAGGAGTGTCTAGATATGGCACTTTGTTTTGAGTTTTACACTTTGCTATAAAATCTTTTATATCATCTAATTTATAAGTGTCAGGAGAATAAATAATGTTTTTTGAGTTAAACTTTTGGCTTTGATTATGTACTATCTCAAAATCTTCAAAACTCTTAACTTTGTAGTTATTTGCTATTTTGGTTTTTGAAAGTGTAGAGTGAGTTGTTTGTGTTAAGTGTTCTACTACTTTTTGCCAAACATTTCTTCTAAATTCGTTTAGTTGTTGTTTTGGCATAAATACTGATTGTAGTTCAGTTATTTTTAAATCAGCTGTAAAATACTCAGACTTGTCAAAGTTAATTTGTAAGTCTTGCTGAGTTATAGGTTGTTTGTTGGCGACTTGACACACTTCACCGTTCACTTCAATAACATTATTGTCCAGATGTACAATAGCTTTGATTGGTTGATTTTGTTGTAGGGTTAGGTTAATTTTGATTGGTCTTTTGTATACATAATCTAAGGCAAGTGTTTCTAACTTATTGTCGACTATCAAATTTAAATTATCGCCCTTTTTAACATTTTGTGTAGTTGTTAATCTATATGTGTTGTTTGGCAAAGCTTTTAAGTCGTAAGCAGTAAGAGTGGACTTTTCTTGGTTGTTTTCAAAAACTTTAAAAGTAGACTTGCTACTTAACTCTCTATTACTACTAAAATACACTTCATTAAAAGTTTTGCCACCGACAACTTTTTCTACCTTGCCTACATTTATACCTATGTGGTTTTGCAAGTTAGATATAATGTTGCCATTACCTTCGAAATACCCAGGGGTATATTGCCTGTTAAAAGCTAGTTTTAACTTGTCTTGGTCGACGGGTTGATTGTTTAGTGCGTTGTGGTATTGACTAGTTGCAGTAGCTACATAATATGGTCTTCTTGCTCGACCTTCTATTTTGATAGCATCAACACCTGCTTTTTGTAAGTCACCAAGTCTATCTAACATATTAAAGTCTTTTGCACTAAGCAAATAGCCGTTTTTGATAGGCTTATTATCTTTTTGTAAAGTATATGGTAGTCGACATAATTGCTTACATTTGCCACGATTACCACTTGCATTGTTTAGATAAGAACTGAGATAGCAGTTGCCCGAAAAACATACACACAAAGCACCTTGTCCAAAATACTCAATTTCAACAGGGTAAGCCTTGTCAATTCTTGCAATTTCTTTAAGGGGAGTTTCTCTTGCCAAAACTATGCGCTTAAAGTTAAATTGTTTTACTGCTTCGTAGCCTTCTAGGTTGTGTAGCCCCATTTGTGTGCTAGCGTGTATTTCTACTTGTGGATAAAGTTTATTAACTAAACTAATAAGCCCCAAGTCTTGTATAATAAACGCATCAACACCCATATTGTAAGCTTCTACAATAATATCAAGCGCCTTTTGCAACTCAGAGTTGTCAAAAAGTATATTTATAGCCAAATGCACTTTAACCCCATAAATATGAGCAAAGTCCACAGCTGGTTTTAGGGTTTGCAGCGTAAAACTATCTATATTGCGCGCGTTAAAATCGTTTATGCCAAGATAAACTTCGTCTGCGCCATTATAGACTGCCATTTTTAAACATTCAAAATTTCCTGCTGGTGATAAAATCTTCATATTTTCATTATATCATGTTTTTGTTATTTTTATATAGATTTGATTGTGATTTTTATAAAATATGTTAAAATGTCACTAAATAAGGAGTTTAATATGAACATTAAGCAAAATAGAGCACTAAGTATGCTGGTTGTAGTGGCAATATATATTTTAGCAATTGCAGTTGGAGTGGGCGTGTATTTAGTATTGCCATTAGACAATTGGTTAAGATTACTTGTTGCAGATGTGGTTAGCACTGTTATTACTTTTGTATTTAGCGTGTTGTTTAAAAACGCTTCCGTATATGATCCATATTGGAGCGTTCAGCCAATAGTTATTTTAGTTGCATTTAGTATTTTTAATAAACTTAACGCATTAAAAATAGTTGTGCTTATAGTCGTTTGTATTTGGGGTGTAAGGCTTACAGCAAACTGGGCATACACTTTTTATGGGTTTGATTATCAAGATTGGCGCTATACTATGTTAAAGCAAAAGACAGGCAAAATGTATCCTTTAATTAACTTTTTAGGTATACATATGGTGCCTACATTAATTGTGTATGCGTGTGTGTTGCCTGCCGTGTTTGTTATAGAAAAACTTGACACTTATAGTGTTTGGTCTTTTGTTGCAATCGCAATCTCATTATTTGCAATTATATTGCAAGGTGTAGCAGATATTCAAATGCATAAGTTCAGAAAAAATAAAAACGGCCAAACTTTTATAAGAGTAGGCCTTTGGAAACATTCTCGTCACCCAAACTATCTTGGCGAAATACTTATGTGGTGGGGAGTAGGGTTTAGTTTTGTAATTAGTATGTGGAATATGTGGTATTTGCTATGTGGTGCTGTGCTTAATACGTTGCTATTCCTGTTTGTGAGTATACCAATGGCAGACAAAAGACAAGCAAGAAAAGAAGGTTTTGATGAATATAAAAAACAAACAAGAATGTTGCTTCCTATTAAAGTTTTAAAAAATAATAATATTTCATAACAAAACAATAAAAAACATTTTATTTTTAAATAAAGTGTTTTTTTTATTGTTGAAACTTAAAAACAACTTAATATTTTTCGTACAAAAAAACACACCCTACAAAAAAGTAGAGTGTGCATATTATTTTGTTTTTTTGAAACTTTCTTTGTTTAAAAGTGTATGGTTTGGTGCTTGTTTTACAATGTGATGTATCCAAGGGGTTTTGTCAAAAAATTCAAGTTGTTTATCATAATAAGCTCCAACCACTTGCATTGTGTCTGAGTTATCATAAAATACTGCGCTATCAACAAGGTCAAACATTTCGCCAATTTTGTCATATTGATGATGGAACCTATATCTTACAGTTTCTTCTGGTACGCCGTGGCCACCACGTTTAACTCTGTTTCTTATACGAGAAAATGATTGCTCAATGTTTTCAACTCCGATGAAGTTAACTATAACGTCATAACCAAGTTCTTTTACTTGTTTTATCTTGTCTAAAACATAATCTGTTACTAGGGTAGTTTCCCAGTTGAAAGATATTTTATTTTTAATGCAACTTTTTAGTTTTAGCAAAGCAGCCCTGCCAGAAGCAAATACGTCTGCTTGATTGGTCCAGTCGCCACCAGCTTGAACAAGCAATTCGTCTGGGCAAACTCTTTCGCCTAGGTTAGGTTCGTTGGCTATTTGATGAAATTGATAAAGGGTAGATTTTCCAGCACCGTTGATGCCAGCATAAATTGTTAGGGTAGGTGGAAGTTTAGTTGCCATCTTTGTCTATAAGTTCCTTAAACTTGTCGCCATTTTTTAGATTGACAATAGCCATAAACATCTTATGGTCTTCTTGTGGCAAATACCTTAGGCCTTCCATAATGGTGGCTTGTGGTATTGTTTCTACTTTATTAAAATCCCTAACAAAATCAAAAAGTTCCTTCTTTTTCATACAGCCCTCTCTAAAAATTAATATAACACTTATTTTTGCAGATTTCAATAAGCAAATCAAAAAATTTTTATATTTTTTTAATAAAAAAATCACCCAAATTATTCGGGTGAAAATTTTTATAGTTTTTTATATTCTTTTACTGTGTTAAAAAACAATGTA
>JAZRTN010000191.1:0-3656 GCA_045652045.1 Clostridia bacterium | reverse complement strand
TATGTATTTTTTAAACTTAGCATTTTGCTTTTTTGTATAATCTTTATCGCTATCACTACAACTAAAATGTGAAAACACCCCCATAAGTTTTATGTATTTACAAGAGTTTAAATATTGAAGCATTTGTTTGAACTCTAATATATTGTTAACACCTATTCTATTCATACCAGTATTTATTTTAATATGAACTTTGGCTACTATATTGAGTTTTTGGGCTGTTTTGGTTAGGACAATTAAGTCGTTAAGCGAGCAAACTGTTAGTTCTAGGTTATTGATAATTGCGAGCCTTGCTTTGTATTTATCAAAAGCTCCAACGACTAAAATTTTGTTATGTATATTGTTGTTTCTTAAAATCAACCCTTCACTCACCACTGCCACACCAAAGTAGTCTACATAGGTTGAAATTTGTTTGCAAACGGCTTTTATGCCGTGCCCATAGGCGTTGGCTTTTACCATTGCACAAAACTTGGTGTTGGGGGTAAGATTTTTTTTGATTGTTAAAATATTTTTTATAATGTTGTTGCAGTTTAGTATAAATTTATTCATATAAATATATATTCTAATTAATAATGCGTTGCTAAATAATTTTGCTATATACAAAATACTCACTTTATGCTATAATATAGTTATGGAGATAAAAAACTATGAATATATTAGATTTTTTTAGAAAAAACAAAAAACCTGATTATCATACTTGGAGTATTGACCGTAGGCTAGACCGTATGGTACACGACAATGATTTTAGACAACACTGTATAAGATTGCTCCAAGACACCCCTACTATTGACCACGACATAGAAATTTTAGAAAGAATAGCCAGTATTGATATGTCTAGTTATAAAGTAAACTATGATTTAATACATAATGATACTTTATCAACAAGAGAGTTGTTAATTTCTAATGTTTTAAGCTTTTACAACCACATAGATACATTAAGCCCAGAGGGTGAATGTTTATTTGCAAAAGCAAAAGATGTATTAAAATACTTAAACACAGACCCAACACAAGAGACAACAGATAGATCTTATTGCAGTTATAGACAAGAGCCAGACGGCACAGCAACAAAAAGAGTGTTTTGCAACTTAGAAGGTCGCATTGGGGACACCGTAACAGGCATACACGAAACAGGTCACGGTTTATCAAAGACCTTTGAAGGATCAGGTATGAAAGACGAAAAAATGCGTGAAATAGCAACTGTTACAATAGACCAAATAAGCAAAGAATATCTAAAAACATTATACCCTGACCTTGCCGAAAACTTTAATGAAGACTTATTTAATAGCCAAATTGTAAACGTAATCAAAGCAAGAGAAAGCCTAATAGATGCATATATTATGAAAGTAATGGCTGGCGAAATGACTGTTGATGAATTAAAAGCAAAGTATGACACTATATGTGGCCCTAACAAAAACATAATGTTATCAAGACTAGATAATATAGAAAACATCAAGTTTTCTGCAATGTATGAGATGAGATATTTATTACCACAAGCAATTGCTTTGGAAATGAGAGAAAGATATATAGAAAACCCAGAACTTGCAGCAAGTCAAGTAAAGTGGCTACTAGAAAATGATGCAACAGCTACTATGGACGAGGCTATTTTGCACTTAGGCATTTTGCCTGAGCAACAAGAAGGCCAAGACCCTACCACTCCACAACCGTCAATACAGGACCAAGTAATGGATATGTATGTTTCAAAATATCATACAAGAATGCAGACATTTCACCCAACACAACAAACAAATCAAAACCCTGTTTGTCAATAAAAACAAAAACTAGTTTATTAAAACTAGTTTTTTTATCTCTAAATTGTGGCAAAAATATGTTTAATATGATATATTAGATTATCCAAAGGAGATTGTTATGGAACAATTTGACGTATATGACATTAACCGTGTTAAAACCGGTGTTATAAAAGACAAGGGCACTCCACTTAAAGACGGAGAATTTAGACAAGTAATACATATTTGTATATTCAACTCAAAAGGCGAAATGCTTATACAACAACGCCAATCTTTCAAAAAAGCTTGGCCAAACCTTTGGGATATAACTTTGGGTGGTTGTGGTATTGCTGGTGAAACAAGTAGTCAAACAGCTCAAAGAGAACTTTTTGAAGAACTTGGTATTATGCTAGACTTCTCAAAAATTCGCCCACACTTAACAGTTAATTTTGAAAATGGTTTTGATGATTATTATTTTATTAACTTAGACCTAGACGCAGAAAAACTAAAACTTCAACAAGAAGAAGTTCAAGCTGCTCGTTGGGCAACTAAACAAGATGTTCAAAATCTAATCGACCAAAACAAATTTATACCTTATGTACCATCTTTTGTTTTATCATTGTTTGACTTAAAACAAATGTATGGCGTTATATACAAATAATCTTATGCGAACACCACCGTTCGCATTTTTTATAAACAATTTAAGTTTGTTTGACTAAAATTATACCAAAATTTATAATGTAGCTAGGAGTAAATTATGAAATACGCATTAATTACAGGCGCTGCAAGTGGTATGGGTAGAGCCACAGCACTTAAACTTGCCCAAAACGGCTATCATATATTTAGCTGCGATATAAAAAAAGCAGATGAAGAAATTGACAATATAACCCAACTACAAGTTGATGTAACAGATACAAAAAGCATACAAAAAGCTTATGACTATATCACAACAATAACAGACAAACTAGACGCTGTTATTAACTTTGCTGGTATTATTATGATGAACTCATTAATAGAAATAAGCGAAGAAGATTTTACTAGAATATTTAACATTAACCTATTTGGTGCGTACAGAATAAACAAAACTTTCTTCCCATTAGTAAACAACGCAAGAGGTCGTATCATAATCACTACAAGCGAACTTGCCCCAAACAAAATATTGCCATTTAACGCAATATATGCTATATCAAAAAAAGCCCTTGATGCCTACGCACAAGGACTAACTATGGAACTAGGCCTACTTGACATACCAGTTATAACATTAAGACCTGGCGCAGTAGAAACCCCTATAATAAACGATTCTACCAAGCAAATGAACAACCTAGACGCCAACACTGAGCTATACAAAAACACTATAACAAAGTTTAAACACATAGTAGATAAAGAACAAGGCGGCACAATACCACCAAGTAAAATAGCTGATTTAGTTTTTAAAATACTTAACAAAAAACGCCCAAAACACATCTACAAAAAAAATATAAGCAAAAAGTTAAAACTTTTAAACATCTTACCAACAAAAACTCAAATCAAGCTACTAAAATTAATCTTAAAGTAAAATAAAAGACTAGCTTATTTTAGCTAGTTTTTTTTTGCAATATGAACAATAAAAAATAACAAAAAAAAGAGCTATCGTTCGGCCTTTCGCCTTGCCCAAAATTTTGGGTCACTCTATAGCTCTCTATAGAAATATAACTCACAATTAACCTTTTGTCAACCCCAAAAACAAAAAACCCGAACTAGATAAGTTCGGGTTTTTGTTGGTGGACGACCAGGGACTCGAACCCTGGACCCACTGATTAAGAGTCAGTTGCTCTACCAACTGAGCTAAAGGTGCTCACGTTTATTGCTTTAGTATGATACCACTTTAAATTTTATAACGCAACTATTTTAACAATAAAAATAAAAAAAATTCCCAAAAAAAATTAAATTAAAAAT
>JAZRTN010000190.1:0-2782 GCA_045652045.1 Clostridia bacterium | reverse complement strand
AAACTAATCCCAACAATGCTGTCTGCAATAAGTGATATTACTTCATAAAACTTGTCTCCATCAAACTTTAAAACAATTAGTTGATAGTCGCTTTGAAAAAATATATATAAATAATTGTTAAGTTTGTATGTGTTTGTTAACTTAAAATCACTTGTTTGTAAATTAAATTGTGACAAATTGTCAATATTAAGCATAATCCCTTGGCTTTTGCAATAAGCATAAAATTTATTGTTGTATTGTATTAGGCTGTTATATGCTGTGTCTAAACTTTGCTTTTTAATAATATTCAAATCAAAGTTTATATAAAAAATTTCACGTTCAACTAAAATGGTCAAAAAGTCCCCAATCAAGCTATCTTTGTAAATAAAATTACCTATAACAATAGCATCTAGTATAGTGTTGTTGGTATCTACTTTTGATATATACAAGCTGTTATCTTTGTTTGACTTAAAATCATAGTCGATAGAATTCGTGCTAAATATAACATAGTAGTATTCGCTAAAATGCACATTGTGTAAAGTTTCGTCACCACTTCCACCAATAGTGTTAAAGTTAATAATATGTTCGTTTTGAGAATTGTAAGGTGGTTTTTCTTTTGGTACATTTTCTTGTGTAGGTGGAGTAGATGCGTTAGTAAATTTTTCTTTTGGTTTAATTTTAATAACAGTTATAACTGATAATATAGCCACTATCAATATTAAAATCCCAGCTTTGATTGTATTAAAACTTTTTTTCATAAAAACTCTCCTTAACGCATTTTAGCATTAAAGAGAGTTGTTTTAATTTTTAAATGTCTACATAATTTGTTTTAAACAATAATAGTTAAATTTTTATTATAAAGTCCATTTTTTAATTTGTTCGATTATATTTTGACAACCATTTGCAAAATTTGCTTTATTTAGAGTGTTTATTAAAGATTGTTTGTCTGTAATTAATTTGTCTATATTATCTATTAAGCTATCTTTTGTTAAATCTTCTTGCGAGCATACCTTTGCATAGCCCAAATTTTTGAATAACTCTGCGTTTTCTACCTGATCTCCACGAGAAGCGCCTTTTGGTAAAGGTATTAGAAGCATCGGTTTTTTTAGTGCTGCAATTTCAAATATAGCATTAGAACCAGCACGTGACACAACATAATCTGATATTGCAAATATATCTTGTATGTTATCAATAAATTCGAGTTGACAATAATTTCTATATGTTGCATTTTTATTACCTTTGTTTTTGCCAACTATATGTATAACATTATATTTTTGTATTAACAAGGGCAGTGCTTCATATATTATTTTATTTAACTTTAAAGCCCCCGTAGAGCCACCCATAAAAAGTATAGTTTCTAATGTCGGGTTGAGTTTTGTTTTATCTAAACCGACTTGTCTACTTCCTTCAAACAGCTCTTGTCTTATTGGTGGTCCTGTAAATACAGCCTTCTTTAATCCGGTTGCAGTTTTTTGAAAACTAGTACACATACAATTGCAATATCTATAAATTATTTTGTTAGCAAGTCCCATGCTTAGGTCTGACTCGTGACTAACAGCTGGTATTTTACATTTTTTACTAGCAATAACAACTGGTACAGACACAAAGCCGCCCTTAGAAAATACCACATCAGGCTTAATTTGTTTTAGTATTTTTTTGCATTGAGTTATAGATTTTATCAACTTAAAGGGCAGCATTAAGTTTTTTAACTTTTTTGTTCGGTCTAATTTTACTGCGTCGATTTCAAAGAACTTTATGTTGGGTATCTTCTCAATAATGCTTTTTTCTATGCCGTCTGTTCCGATATAATAAATCTCATAATCTTTTAAATATCTTAATAATCCCAAGTGTGGTATAACGTGGCCACCAGTGCCACCACCAGTCAAAACTATTTTTTTCATATTAGTATTTTATGTAAAATTTACTCTATTTATGACAAATTTTAAATTAAAAAATTAGTTTTAAAAACCAGTTTTTTTGATTTAATTATTTTGTCTGAATTGCAAATTTGTAAAAATAAATAAATATGCATAAATATGTATAAATATACTTTCATTTTCTTTTTAAATACATTAAATAATGTTTTTGGTTCATTTTTATGCATAAATTTGTTTGGTTAAAAACGCCCAATATGCTATAATATTGATGTAAAAGTAAATATTTTGGAGGCTTAGATGAGTAAGTCATATGATTCAAAAGATATAGTAGTTTTAGAAGGATTAGACGCTGTAAGACTTAGACCAGGTATGTACATTGGTACAACAGGCAGCAAGGGCGTTCACCATATTTTATGGGAGATTGTCGATAACTCTATGGACGAGATTGCCAACGGTTATGGTAAACGTATTGCAGTTACTTTACATGCCGATGGTAGTGTTAGTGTCGAAGACGATGGTCGTGGTATTCCAGTTAGTCCACATCCAACTTTGAAGATTTCTGGCGCAGAAGTTATCTTTACTCAACTTCACGCTGGTGGTAAGTTTGATAGCTCTAATTATAGCTATTCAGGTGGTCTGCATGGTGTAGGTGCTGCTGTAACAAATGCACTTAGCTCATGGCTTAAAGCGCGTATTTGTCGTGACCAAAAAATATACGAAATTGAGTTTGCTTCTATTAAAGACAAAAATGGCAACACCAAAGGTGGTGTAACACAAAAACCACTTACCCAAGTTGGCACTTGTCCAGCATCAAAAACAGGTACAACAGTAACATTTTTACCAGATAGCGAGATTTTCTTAAACAACACTTTAAACAGTGAAGTTATCAAAAAGAGATTAAGAGAATTAGCATTCTTAAATAAAGG
>JAZRTN010000189.1:0-1853 GCA_045652045.1 Clostridia bacterium | reverse complement strand
ACTTTTTAAAAAGGTGCGCTATTATTTAACTTTTCTATCTCTTGTCTAGCTATACGGTCACACTCGTTATTATATTCGTTGTCAGAGTGGCCTTTTACTTTAAACCAGTTTACTTTGTGGTATGAAGTTAATTCTAATAATTGTTGCCACAAGTCTTGGTTTAAGACTGGTTTTTTGTTAGAACCTTTCCAGCCGTTTAACACCCATTTTGTCACCCAATCTTGCAAAAATGCATTGCATACATAAGCTGAGTCGGTATATAAATTAACGATGCATGGCTCTTTAATAGCTTTTAAACCCATAATTGTTGCAAGTAGTTCCATACGATTGTTAGTAGTGTTATTTTCGCCACCACTGACAATCTTTTTTTTGTCCATATACATAAGTATGGCACAATATCCACCAGGGCCTGGGTTATAAGAGCAAGCTCCGTCTGTATATAATGTTATAGTTTTCATAAAACCTCTTTATTAATATAATATTAAAAGTATATCACAAACTTATTTTTATCGCAAACAAACTGTTGATTACTCTTGCAACAAATCTTCACAAGTTTCGCCAAGTCTTATTTTTGGGCCTTGGTAAGTGTAGCTTACTAAGTCGTACATATCTTGTGTTTTGTCAAAAGTTGTTTGTAAAATCGCTTTGTCTCTTTCTGTTTGTTCGCCTTTGTACATAAAGGGTAGTCGTGTGTAAATATCTTGTCTTGATTCATCTATTAATGTGTCAATTGCTACTTTGCTTAGGTCTTTTTCTCGTTTTCTTTTTTGCATCATAAGTAGGCAATTACTGTCAGACTGATAATCACTGGTTAGACCTTGACTTGCAAGCAGCTCTCTTGTTTTACTAAATTGTTGCATTGAATATGTTGTATCGACAGGGCATTCATCTGCGTGAGAGTTGTGGTAGCTTATCATATAATCGTAAGATTGAATTAACTTAGAATTATTGTATGTAAGTTGCGCTAGTCGTCTATTGATATCAAAAAAGCTTTTTGAAATAAACTCTTCTAGTGCTACTTGGTCTATACATCTTGGGTATGTTTCTTCTGGTGAAATTTCGTTCATATCATAGTAGTCTTTTTGAGAGAAAACTGCTTGTAAAGTAAAGTCTGCAACTTTCATCTCTCCATTATGCATAAATTCTACCCATGTATGGTGAACAGTTCTCCAATCTTCTACATATCTATCGTAGTCGTCACTAGCAAGTACTTTGTCCATGGCTGTAACTGTGTGTGCGTCTTCAAGCCCACAACACATTGTAAAAAGCCTACTAACTTGATTGCACAGACCTGCACAAATATGATAAGAAGTAAACACAGCATTTGCTGGATATCCAAGAATACTAGTTCGTTGTAATCTGTTTTCTAATTCTGGATTTTGTTGCAAAAACTCATCTATTGAGATTGCTTTTCCACTTTCTAACAAATAATCTTCTTTTTTAGTAATTCTGCGTGAAATAGACTCTATCTCTGATTTTGAATATGTAGGATTTTGCTTGATATCTGATAATTTTCTCATACCTTTATTTTAACTCTGTATTAAGACATTGTCAATATCGGCAAACAAAAAAGCCTTACCCAATGGCAAGACCTTAATCTTGTGTAAATGTAAGAAGTATTTGTTTAATTTCTTGCGTTAAACTAAAAATATTTGCTATAATGTTTCAGAGGTTTAAAAATGTTTAAAGAAAAATTAATTTTAAAAGATTATGCAGAAGGAAAAATTTCTACTGCTGAGTTTTGGAATTTTTATAAATCAAGTCCGAAAATTCAAAAAATTTTATTAAAAGATAAGTATATTGGTTCTAAGTCTTATTATTCTCCTGGCTTTAAAGTCGGATCGTAGCCATGT
>JAZRTN010000188.1:0-14567 GCA_045652045.1 Clostridia bacterium | reverse complement strand
ACCCCTAAATATTTAAGGGTGTCTTTTTTTATTAAAAATGTCTTTATAAAATACAAAATTTTGTCTATTATTATTTAATAATATTATATTGTAAAAAAATGTTTAATTTATTACAATTTTATTACCTAATATTTGTAACTTTTTGTTGACAAAAGGTGGGGTTTAGTATAAACTAGACTTGTTTAAAAACTGGATAATTCTACTAATTTTAGAGTAGATTATTTATAAAATTATTTTGACTCGCATGTTAAGGAGATTTTTTAATGAAAAAGTATAAAAAATATCTTACTTCTGGTGTGCTTGCAGCAGCTATGGCTACAAGTATATTGAGTGTGCCTACTAATCATGTTGCTACATATGCAGCTACACCTCAACCAACAGACTCTCAAATCAAAGTTGGCGAAATACTTTCAGTAGGTAAGATTAAGCCAACAGGCAAACTAGATGTTGACATTAATTTACCAGAGGCTACAGCATCTGTTTTAGGTTCTGATCCATCAAAAGCAGAAGTATCAGTTAAAGTTGTTGATCCAAATGACAAAGTACTTACAGTCGGTGAAGATGGTCAAACAGACCCAGAGACTGGTGACCCAATAGTATATGACGTAGTATATACTCCAGGTGCAGGCTACAAATTTAGACCAACTAAAGTAGGTAAATACAAAGTTACTTATACTGCAAAAACAGCCGATGCAACTACTACTTCAGAAACATATCACATTCTAGTTAGTTCAGACACTTATAAAATGGCACTAAAAGTTAACGATTCAGTTATCTTACCTTCATATGTTGATACAAATGCAACAAGAGGTGTAAAAGATATCGTTATTCCACAACCAGATGTTTATAACGAACAAGGCGTTTTAGTTTTAACAAACGGTTCTTATAACCCAGCATTTGATGATCCAGAGTTTAAAGAACTTACTGCTTCCCAAATCGAATGGTATAAAGAATGCCATGTAGAAGTTTCAGTAGAAACACCAAAAGAAGATGGCGTACTATCTTCTGCAGACGGCACATTAACAAAAGACACTGCAAGTGGTTTGTACAAATTTACACCACTTGAAGGTACAAACGTTATTGTATATACATTAAAACACAACTCAACAACTCTTCAAACAATAACAAGATCAGTTATTGGTAGCAATAACTATAACAAAAACGAAATTGAAGTTCGTTATACTATTCCTAATGCTACAACAACTGCAAGTCTAAACGATAAAGCATACCTTCCACTAGCATCTGCTTATAACAAAAACGACGCAAACAACACAATCAACGTTCACACACAAGTTAAAGTAGAGTATAGAGATGGTTCTAACCTAATTAATGTTTCAGTAAAAAGCGACGCAGAAGGATTATACTTTATTCCTGAATTTGAAGGTAATTATAAAATTACTTATAACGTAACCGATTTCTATGGTAACAAAGGCGAAGAACACAGCTACACTATCGAAAGTGTTAAAGACTCAGTAGCTCCAGAAATGTTTGTAGTAAAAGGATATAACTATACTGACGGCCAAACATCAGCTATTATGGTTGATATGCACTCAGCAAAATATCTTATTCCAAACAAAGTTGGTAAAAATAAAGGTTCAATCACTTTCCCAGCAATTTATGCAACTGATAGTGTTACAGATTTAAGCGATTTTACGTTTACACGTCAAATTACTTCAACTGTTCTTGATAATAGAATTGATCTTCAATCTAATTCTTATCACGATGCAGATAGTGATCCAGCTACAAATGATTTCACAGCGGCAGAAAAAGCAGCTAGAGAAGTTGTTTTAGACTTAAAAGATTTAGAACCAGGTGACTATACTGTTACTTATAGAGTTCAAGATGAATCAGGTGCTAGACTTTCTACTAGTTGGTCAACAACTTTTACTCTATATGATGATTTAAGTGACGATATAGCTCCAACTATCCAATATGGTGAAAACTTCCCAACCGTAGCTAATGAAAATTCAGTTATAAAATTTGTTAAACCAACAATTTCAGACGACACAGCTAAGGAAATTAGCAAAAGATACTTTGTAGAATTTGATGGTATGGACAAACTATACGAAATCCAAGAAGATAGCACAGATGCTAACTACTTAAGCTTTGATATGTCAACAAAAGTTGATCTTGGCTCAGGAAGTTCATCTTCGTTGTACGACCTAGCCCTTGGCAACAATGACAAACTAAAAGTTACAACTTATGTTGAAGATGCCTATGCAAACACTGCTAAGTTATCAAAAACAATCAAAGTAATTGATACATCAGACAATTCTATTCCAACAATTATTGATATTGATAGCTCTGCTACAAACAATTCATATAACCAATATTCTACCGTAAAAGTAAACGGTGTTACTTTCCAAGATAACGATGCTAATTTGAGAATAATAGCAACAATCAGAGATTCTCAAGGTAATATTATAACAGGCTATAACACTCTTGGAAATATCGATAGAGTAGAATCGTCTACAATTTGGACACATGTTCATCCAGGCATATCATTTACTGCTAATAAAGCAGAAAGCTATACAGTAACATATTCAGCTGTTGACTCTGGTAACAACTCTACAAGTGTAACAGTTGTTCTTCCATCCCTTACTGACAAACAAGCTCCAGAAGTTATAGGCGTTGCAGGCAATAAGACAATAACTATGGAACTTGGTGAAGTAAAAGACTTAGGTTTAGCAGAAGTTAAAGACAACCTAGAAGCAAGTGATGAAAATCCACTTACACTTACTGTTACTTGCTTAGAAGAACCTACTTATCTTACTAACAATTCAATTTTTGCTCCATTAAAAACAGGTGAATATACAATCGTATATAAAGCTACTGACGGTCAAGGTAACCCATCAGAAGAAGTACAAGTTAAAGTTATTGTTAAAGATACAAAAGCTCCAAAGCTTATTGTAGGCAATGGTTACGGTTACCAAAAAGAAATCACATCAGATCCTTCTGGTCAACCAAAAGATGATCAAGGTAACAAACTTCCATTCACAACAATCAAATTACCAAATTTCACAAGTTACGATGATGATCATGGTTTCGGTATTGCTTCTGGCTCATTAAATATGGGAGCAACAGCAAAACTTGTTGTTTCAGGTCCAGATGGCAAAGAGTATACTGTTGGTAATACAAATGAAAAATATGAATTAAAACCAGTTGGTGACTCATACACATTTGTTCCTAATGTAAAAGGTACTTACATAGCTACTTATAGCTCTGTAGACTACTCAGGTAACAAAGCAGAAGACCAAGTTATAACAATCTATGTTGGTGATACAGTAAAACCTACTGTTAACTACACAGGCAAAATCAATAAGAGAATCAGCCTAAAAGATGGCAAATTTGTTCTTGATTTAACAAACATCAATGTTACAGACGCACAAGCAGACAAGCCAGAAGAGTTAACATGGAACTCAATTTCATTTGTTAACAAAGCTGGTAACGCTGTTAACTACAAAGAATCTGATGACAAATATATAAGAACATACACTTTTGATGCAGCTGGTGTATATACATTAACAATTACTGCTAGAGACGAAGCAGGAAATATTGGTACTTATAATCTTGAAGTAACTGTTGTTGGCGAAGACGCAGAAACAGAATATACAGAAGAAGTTACAGGTGTTATCTTAATCGTAGTTTCTCTTGTAATCCTAGCAGGCGTTATCCTTTACTTCGCAAAAGGTAAACTAAAAAGAAGAAAAGGCAAAAAGTCAAAAAAATCAACTAAGAAAGTTGAAGAAAAGACAGAGTCTAATGAAGAAAAATAATTAACAAAAAACTAAGCTAATTTAGCTTAGTTTTTTTTATTTTTATACCTTAACATATGTTTTGGTGAACATTTAATTATGTTGCAAAAAGTTCGCCATAATGTTATACTTTTAGCGTAATATGTAAAAACTCTATTAAACAAAAGGACTGTTATGAGCAAGTTTGAACTGCATTCTAACTACAATATGGCGGGCGACCAGCAACAAGCCGTAGAAAGTATCACTAATGGCCTTAAAAACGGTGACAAATCACAAGTTTTATTAGGCGTAACGGGTAGTGGTAAAACTTTTACTATGGCCAATATTATCCAAAATATCGGCAAGCCAACACTTGTCCTTGCCCATAACAAAACACTTGCAGCCCAACTGTGTAACGAATTTAGAGAGTTTTTTCCAGAAAATAGAGTAGAGTTTTTTGTCAGTTACTATGATTATTATCAACCAGAAGCATATATAGTAAGTAGCGACACTTATATAGAAAAAGATATGTCAATTAACGACGAAATCGAAAGACTTCGCCACTCAGCGACTAGTTCGCTTTTAGAGAGAGATGACGTAATTGTTGTGTCATCAGTCTCTTGTATATATGGTTTAGGTGAGCCAGAAGAGTATCTTAAACTACACATATCATTAAGACAAGGCGATAAAGTAGACCGTAACGAGCTTATGCGTCGCCTTATAGAAATCAGATATGAGCGTAACGAAATTGACTTTAAACGTAGCACGTTTAGAGCAAAAGGCGACGTGTTAGATATATACCCATCAAGCTATAACGACAAAGCAGTTAGGGTAGAGTTTTTTGATGACGAAATTGAGCGTATTGTAGAGTTTGACGTTGTAAGTGGTAGACTTATTAATAAACTATCTCACGTAGCGATTTATCCTGCGTCTCACTATGCAATAGGTAGTGATAAGTTAGAAAAAGCCCTTGCCCAAATAGAACTAGACAAACAAGCCCAAGTTAAAGCCTTTGAAGATAATCACAAACTCCTAGAAGCCCAACGCTTAAACGAGCGTACAAGCTATGATATAGAGATGATGCGCGAAATAGGTTATTGCAGTGGTATAGAAAACTACTCAAGATATTTTGATGGCAGAAACCCAGGCGAAGCACCATTTACTTTGTTAGATTACTTTGGCAAAGACTTTTTGTTATTTATTGACGAAAGCCATATTACTGTCCCACAAATAAGAGGTATGTACAACGGTGACCGAGCAAGAAAAAATAGCCTTGTCAATTACGGTTTTAGACTAACATCTGCCTATGACAATAGACCACTTAATTTTGATGAGTTTAACAAAAGACTTGACCAAACAGTTTATGTATCTGCAACACCAGCGCCATATGAGTTAGGTCTTGCTGAAAATATTGCAACACAAATTATAAGGCCAACAGGACTTCTTGATCCAGAAGTGCAAGTTAGACCTATCAAAAACCAAATTGATGACCTTATAGAAGAAATCAATATCGTAACTGAAAAACAAGGCAAAGTCTTAGTTACAACTTTAACTAAAAAAATGGCCGAAAGTCTAACAACTTATCTTACAGACTATGGCATAAAAGTCAGATATATGCATTCAGATATTGACACCTTAGAGCGTATACAAATAGTCAACGCCCTAAGAAATGGCGAGTTTGATGTGCTTGTTGGTATTAACCTTCTTCGTGAAGGCCTTGATATTCCAGAAGTAATGCTTGTAGCAATACTTGATGCTGACAAAGAAGGTTTTCTTCGTAGCGAAACTTCATTAATTCAAACCATAGGTAGAGCAGCAAGAAATAGCGAATCAAAAGTTATTATGTATGCAGACACTATTACCGACTCAATGAAAAAAGCTATCGAAACTACCCAAAAACGCCGTAACTTACAACAACAATATAACAAAGAGCATGGCATAACCCCAACAACTATCAAAAAATCAGTTAAAAACACATTAGAAATATCTTCAAAAGAGCTAGACAGTAAATCAAAAATCAGTCATAAAGATATTCAAAAGGAAATCGAAAAACTAAAAGCGTTTATGGATATGTCAGTCAAAACGCTTGATTTTGAAAGCGCAATAAAATTGCGTGACCGTATCGCAGAACTAAAAAGACAACTAAACAACTAATTTAGGAGAAAATATGGAAGAAAATATTGTTATAAAGGGAGCCAAAGAAAACAACTTAAAAAATGTTGACCTTACACTTCCACGTAACAAATTAATAGTATTTACAGGTGTAAGTGGTAGTGGCAAGTCAACCCTTGCGTTTGATACAATCTTTGCCGAAGGACAACGCCGTTATGTAGAGTCTCTATCTTCATATGCAAGACAGTTTTTGGGGCAAGTCCAAAAACCAGATGTCGAAAGTATTGATGGATTATCTCCGGCTATCTCAATTGACCAAAAAACCACTTCACACAACCCACGTTCTACTGTTGGCACTGTTACCGAAATATATGACTATTTGCGTTTGCTGTATGCAAGAGTAGGTGTTCCATACTGCCCACATTGTCGCAAACCTATCGCAAAGCAATCAGTAGACGATATAGTAGACCTTATCAAACAAAAACCCGAAGGTTCAAAAATTATAATAACTTCACCCGTTGTAAGGGGGCAAAAAGGTACTTTTACTAAACTTTTTGATGATTTTAGAAAAAGTGGTTATGTAAGAGTAGAAGTAGATGGAACTATCTATACCTTAGACGAAGAAATAGCACTTGACAAAAATATCAAGCACAACATTAATATTGTAGTTGATAGATTAGTAATAAAACCAGACATAGAAAAACGTCTTAGCGAAAGTTTGGAGATTGCCCTTAAACTAAGTGATGGTCTAGTTGTTGTCGATTACGAAGGCGAAAAAGTTACTTATAGCAATAAATTCGCTTGTAGTCAATGTGGTTTTTCTTTCGACGAAATCAGCCCAAGATTATTTAGCTTCAATACCCCTTTTGGAGCTTGTCCTACTTGTAGTGGTTTGGGCTTTACGTCAGAAATTGATGAAAGATTAATCTTACGCAAAAGCGACAAATCAATAAGAGAAGGTGGCCTTAGAGTAACCGGCTGGAATATGGAAATAGGCTCAATAAGCGATATGTATTATAGAGCATTATCAAAAAGATACAATTTTAGTCTAGAGACCCCAGTCAAAGACCTTCCAAAAGACATCTTACAAATACTGTTATATGGTAACAACGGCGAAGAACTAGAACTTGAATATTCAAATGCAAAGTTTAGTGGTAGCTACAACGGCAGCTACGAAGGACTTATCCCAAACCTAAAACGTCGCTTTGTAGAATCGACAAGCGAATACGCAAAAAGCGAAATCGCTAAACTTATGCACGAACAAGAGTGTCCAGACTGTAAAGGCAAACGCCTTAACGAAAAGGCGCTTTCTGTTAAAGTTGGCAAACTTAACATTATAGAAATGACCAACTTAACATCTATTCAGCTAAAACAATATCTTTTAGAGCTTAATCTTAACAAAAATCAAACAATCATAGCAGAACCAATATTAAAAGAAATAAACGCTAGACTAGACTTTTTGTGTAATGTCGGCCTAGATTACTTAACACTTAGCCGCACAGCAAGAACATTAAGTGGTGGTGAAGCGCAACGTATAAGACTTGCTACCCAAATAGGCAGTGGTCTTGTGGGGGTATTATATATCTTAGACGAGCCAAGCATAGGTCTTCACCAAAGAGACAACGAAAAACTTATCTATACCTTAAAAAGGTTAAAAGAACTAGGTAATACACTTATAGTAGTAGAGCACGACGAAGACACAATCAAAGCTAGTGACCATATTGTTGATATTGGCCCAAAAGCAGGTGTTCACGGTGGCGAAATAGTAGCTCAGGGTACGCTTGAAGATATTATGAATAACCCAGACTCAATTACAGGCAAATATCTTAATGGTGAACACAAAATTCCTGTTCCTGCCAAACGAATAGTACCAAATAAAGGCTTTATTTGCGTTTCTGGGGCAAAACAAAACAATCTCGATAATTTATCAGTACAAATACCAAAAGGCGTGTTGACCGTTATTACAGGTGTTAGTGGTAGTGGTAAAAGTAGTTTAATTAACGAAGTATTGTATCCAGTTTTGTCTAACAAACTAAATAGATCAAACTTAATCGAAGGAAACTATAAAGAAATTACAGGCATAGATGACTTAGACAAAGTTATCAATATAGACCAAGCCCCAATAGGTCGCACTCCACGTAGTAACCCAGCAACATACACAGGTCTGTTTACTCCTATTAGAGAACTTTTTGCAGCAACCCAAGATGCCAAAGAAAGGGGCTATAATAGTGGTAGATTTAGTTTTAATGTTAAGGGTGGTAGATGCGATGCTTGTGATGGCGATGGTGAGAAAAAAATAGAAATGTACTTCTTACCAGATGTATATATACCTTGTAGCGTATGTAAGGGCAAAAGATATAATAGAGAAACTTTACAAGTTAAATACAAAGGCAAGTCAATTAGCGACGTGCTTAATATGACCGTAGAAGAAGCTCTTGTGTTCTTTGAAAATATCCCAACTATCAAAAACAAAGTCCAAGCACTTTATGATGTTGGTTTGGGTTATATCAAACTTGGTCAAAGTGCAACCACACTTAGTGGTGGTGAAGCTCAAAGAGTAAAATTAGCAACCGAATTATCTAAACGTTCAACAGGCAAAACTGTCTATATTTTAGATGAACCAACCACTGGTCTTCATATGTATGATGTCGACAAACTTGTCAAAATCCTACAAACCTTAGTCCAAAAGGGCAATACAGTTATAGTTATAGAGCATAATATGGATGTTATCAAAGTAGCAGATTACATCATTGATTTAGGCCCAGAAGGTGGCGATAGAGGTGGCAAAATAGTAACCCAAGGTACACCAGAACAAGTCGCAAAACACAAAGGTAGTTATACAGGAAAGTTCCTAAAACCATACCTAGAAAAATAATAATTAATAAAATCTTGTAAAATTCTATTGCAAAATTATTAACAAATAGTTTATAATGATTGTATGAAGAACTTTTATGAAGTATTGCAGGTGCGCTCCAATGCGACGCAAATGCAAATAAAGAAAGCTTATATAGAGCTTATCACAAAGTATCACCCAGACATTTACAAAGGCGATAAAGTGTTTGCGCAGAAGTATACCGCCATTATTACTGAGGCTTATTCTGTGTTAAAAGACCCAGACCGTAGACAGCAGTACGACATCAAACACAACTTTGTAAGCAAACCTAACTACCGTACATTACGCAGAGAAGACAAGCAGATAGTTAGAGCCCGTCGCAAAATGGGCAAAAAGCAAAATGCAGAACAAGAAATATCCAGAGAATATTTCAAAAACGCCGACAGAAAGGAATCTAAACCTAAACGTGGTGGTTTTGCAAAACTAATGTATAGCTTGCTTGCACTAATCGCAGTAGAAGTGGTTGTTGCAATCATAATATATTTTAAATAAAAATCCACAAAGACATTATAATCAATCTTTGTGGATTTTTTTATTATAATATGTTGTTGACACTTGCTCCCATAATGTACCTTAGGTTATTGCTATAATTTTGTAAAGTCTTAACGTTTTCCATCGCTACCGAAAAGTCATTTTCCTTAATAGCTCCCTCCAACTTAAAAATACTCTCATTTATAGGCTTAATCTTTTCAAAGTTTACAATATAGCACAAATTATTTTCAGCTTTGTTCCAAAACTTGTCTAAACTTTTAAACTCTTTAACCACATCAAGGCAGTTAATATTTTCTTCGTTTTCATCAAGTAACTTTTCTAAATGAACCGAATTGTGCGACAAAGTCTTTATTGTTCTATCTACATATATCTCTTCCCATATGCCAAACCCTACAAGTAGTAGGGCAATTATTATCATACCAATAGCCCTTTTCATTAGTTTCCCTCCAAGTTAACTTGCAAACTCTTACAAGGTTTACCTTTTTGCTGTAAATAGGCCTTGCCTTGTTTGTTGATTGTTAATATCAAAACATCTCTAATATTTGAGATGTTTTCTTTTTTTAATAAATCATCAATTAAGTTTTTTTCTAGCTTCAAATATTGCAAGTTTTCATCTATGAGTTTTCCATCATTAATTATAATTATGCTCAAATTAGATGGAGAAGTCTCTATATTCATATCTTGTGCAGTAGGTGGCGACATCTGCGATTTTGCTAATATGCTAATATTACCATTTGTCTCTACTATCGCATAAGCAATCTCATCTAACGAAAAGTGATTGCTAACTCTCAGCGCCTCATGTAAGTCATTTAAATTCATACATAAAGATTTTAACGCATCATACCGTATGCCATTAGGGTCAATTATAATAATGGGTTTTCCATTAATAAATTTTCTTAACTTTATGCTTTTAATTGAAAGTAGCGACATTAAGTAGTGTAGGGCGGCAAGCGTAAGTAGTGGTACAATACCATGTAAAATTGGTATAGTAGTCTCAGTCATAGGCACACACGCTAAGTCTGCCATAATCAAAGTAATTACTAACTCAAAAGGTTGCATCTCAGCAATCTGCCTTTTTCCCATTAGTCTTAATACTACCAAAACTATAATATACACAATAAGTGCTCTAAAAATCAAAGTAAACATATTATAGTTATTTTTATTTTAAGTCAAAATTATACCTTTTTTAGATGTTTTCTTTTTGATATTTTTGCAAACCAAGAGTTTAATTCAATTTGTTTAAAAACTATATTCAAAAGCACAAACATAATGCCGCCCAATCCACCAGAAACCATCAAGTTAATAACCTGTGGAAAAACTAATCTACAAGCCCCATATGTCCAGTTAGAAAGTAGTGCACATGGTAAACTTATAGTTAGCATAATAAATATAGTTTTTACTATTTTTAATTTTATGTTCAACTTTTTATTAATCATTCTAATGTTCAAAATTCCAGCAATGCTCATACATAGTCCCATTCCCCAAACAAGTGATAATATGCCTACATATTTAGGTAAAAACACAATTGCCAAAATCAAAAATATTGAACCAATAAGATAATTAACAAACCCTTTAACTTCTAAGCCCAATGCATTAAGTACAGAAGAAGCTATGTTGTTAAGTGTTATAGGTATCATTATCCAGCAAGCATAAGAGAGATAAAACCCACTTGTTGCATTGTTAAATAAAAACAACCCTAAATACTTTCCTAACCCTAAATATATTGGAATAATCGCACTAGACACAAACACTGTAAACTTCATAGAAGCTTCAATTTTACTTACAACACTTTTTGTGTTGTTGCTAGCTATATCAGACGAAATATCAGGTATAAGCGCCATAGCAAGAGAGCCAACAACGGTAGAAGGCAAAAACAATAACGGGAAAGTCATACCCATAGCAATGCCGTATTGACTTAAAGCTTGCTGGTTTGTATAACCAACGCTCACAAGCTTTAACGGTATGATTATAGCAATAAGTGGCATAAGTAGACTAGAAGCAAGTCTAACCCCAGTAATAGGTATAGTGGATTTTAAAACTGGTTTAAAAAACTTTTTAGGATTACCAAGTTTGCCTCCTACAAAAACAAACACAACTATTACAAGTAAACAAGACAAAGCACACGCAATGGTTAGCGATACACTTGCAGCAACAGCGCCATCAAAAGTAGAGTATAGTAGCCCAAATATAACTACGCAAACAATTATCCTTACAACTTGTTCAAAAAACTCACTCACACTTACCCAAAAATATTTTTTGTGTCCCCATAAATACCCCCTAAGAGTAGCATATACACTAGAAAATACAATTGCAGGTAAAAGTGTAAGTAGTATGTTTAAACATCTCTTGTCGGTAAATAATAGCCCAAATAAGTTTCTAAACACAAGAACAATTGCACATAAGCAAATGGCAGTTATAAGTCCAATAATAAGCGCCGCAGTAGTACAGGCGAATTTAGACTTGTCATCTTTTTTGGCATTAAATGTAGAAGTAAACTTGCTTACAACTAGCGGCAAGCCACTTGCAACAAACGTTTCTAATACACCAAATACTGAAAAAGCGATTTGATAAATCCCCAGTCCCTCAGCACCAATAGCTTGCGCTAAATATATTTTAAATAAAAATCCAGCCACTCGTGTTAGTAAAGAAAAAACACTAATCACAAAAACAGCCTTAAACAGATTTTTCACATATACCTCCCAAAACAATAATATATTTTATTGATAACATCAAAAAAATATGAAGGAGATAATTGTGCAAAACTATATCATATACAAAGTCCAACAAAATGATACAAAACAATCAATATCAAAATTATTTAACGTACCACAAAAAAACATAATTTCTGACAAAGACAATCTTTCAAATGGTGATAGGGTAATAGTTGATTTAACGAAGGTTCAAGAATATGTAGTTATGCCATTTGATACATTAGATTCAATAGCCAACAAGTTTGGAACTACACCACAACAAATAGCCTCAAAAAACGATATTAAAGCAATTTTTATAGGACAACGATTGCTAATTTAGTTGCAAAAAACCCCTATTAAGGTTTATAATGTTTATGGAGAAAATTATGATAGAAATAAAGCCAGTTGTAACCCGCAAAGACGTTCGTATCTTTGTAGACTTTCCAGAAAAATTATATAAGGGCAATCCTTACTATGTTCCAAACCTTAGAGTGGACGAAATAAACAAATTTGACCCAAGAAAGAACGAGTCTTTTGAAGATGTCGAAATGCAAGCTTTCCTAGCATATAAAGATGGAAAACTAGTTGGTAGAATTTGTGGAATTATCCAAAAACTCTACAATCAAAAGAATAACGAAAAACGTGTTAGATTTTCTAGATTTGATGCAATTAACGATAAAGAAGTAGCAAAAGCGCTTTTCAATTCTGTCGAAGCTTGGGCAAAAGATAAAGGTATGGAAATAGCCCATGGCCCTATGGGATATAACGACTTAGATAGAGAGGGTTTGTTAATTGAAGGTTTTGACCAATACCAAACTTTTGAGGAACAATATAATTATGACTATTATCCTGAACTAATTGAAGCGTGTGGTTACAAAAAGGAAATTGACTGGTTTGAATGTAGACTTTTTGCTCCAAAAGAGATTAATCCAAAGTACAAAAAAGTTTCAGAAGCAGTTTTAAAAAGATATAAATTGCACCTAGCACAAGAAAAGAATGTTAAGCAAATTCTAAAAAAATATGTAGACGGTGTATTTGACACATTAGACGAAGCATACGCTCCTTTGTACGGTGTAGTACCGTTTACAGACAAAGTTAAAAAGGCAGTCGTAGATCAATTTACACTAATTTTAAAGAAAGAGTTTATAGTAATAGTCTTAGACGAAAACGAAAAGGTTGTTGCTTTTGGACTTGCATTCCCTTCAATGAGTGAAGCTGTTAATAAAAGCCGTGGCAAACTTTTCCCACTAGGTATATTTAGAATGTTAAGAGCTATCAATCACGCAAAAATTATTGATCTTGGCTTAATAGCAATAAGACCTAAATATCAAAACAAAGGCATCAATGCAGTTATATTAAATTATCTTATCGAAAATATGATAAAACTTGGTATAGAAGCTGCCGAAACAAACCTAATGTTAGAAGATAATACTAAAATCCAACAACAATGGAAAGATTTTGAATATATCCAACACAAAAAACGTCGCGCTTATTATAAAATCCTAAAAAAAGGTGTCAAACTTTCTGAAAAGCGCCGCACAGAAGATTTTGTATAAAAATAAGAACAGATTAACTCTGTTCTTTTTTGCTTAAATTGTATTAGTAAATTTTTTAATATGTAATATATTTTATTAAAGTTTGTTAATTTTATACTTATTTACAAACAAAAAACCACCAAAACTTTTGGTGGTTTTTTTGTGTTAAACTAATTTGTCAAGTTGTTACTTGCGATTCATTTTTGCTCTTGCACGAGCTTTTTTAACTGCCTCAGACTCTTCTTTTTGTTCAACTTCTTCTACTTGTTCTTCTTCCTTAACAGGGTTTTTAACAAGTTTTCTGTTCTCAGATTCTAGTTTGTATTGTCTGCGTCTGATTTCTCTATCTTCTTCTAACTTAATGTTGTTTTCATCTAAGATATAAGTTTTAGCAGCTTCCAAGTTTTCAAGTTGTTTTTGCATTTTGCTACGAGATCTAGCATATGCTTTGAACAATCTTTCTTCCTTGCCTTTGTTCTTTTCTTCTTTCAAAGATTTTTCGTAGTCAGCTTGATGTTCTTTGATTTCTTTCTTCATTTCTGAGATAGAATCTTCAATTTCTTTAACTTTGATGCGTCTTTGTTGTGCAAGTTCACGTCTTACAACGTCTGCATTTAGGCTTTCATCTCTGTCATAAGAACTAGCTTTTTGTCTACGTCTAATTGGTCTAAATTTAATTTTACGCATTGCATATCCAATTACTGCAATTAATAATGCTACTGCAATGATGATTGAAGGAATCAAATACCATAGGTTAACATCTTGTTGAGATGGGGTAGTAGTTGGTTCTTCTTCTGGATTTTCTTCTGGGTTTGTTGTTTCGGCAGTTGTTTTAATAACATTGCCTTTTGTTCCAACAACAGCATTAGCATAATCAGAGTTTGTGATTTGTTTAATGCTAATTGTATCAAACAATACAAAGCCTTGTGTTGGATATTCTTCGCTGCCTAGTGATAGGTATAGAGTTGATTTTGTTTCAGATTGACATTTAATATAGAAAACATATTCAATCCAACCATTGTCTGCTTCTTCGCTTTCTACCTTAGAAACATCAATGTTATTAAATTCATCTTCTACGCCTGTAAATCTAATGTTGGCACCATACTTTTGT
>JAZRTN010000187.1:0-8496 GCA_045652045.1 Clostridia bacterium | reverse complement strand
GATATGGAAAACAATTATATCGAAAAAATAGCTCATAAAAAAGCTCTTTTGTTATGTGAAGAATTAGGTATGTTTAAAGGTAAGTATTTTAGTAATACTGATCCAGAAACAATGCTTCCTGATGACAAAATTCACTACAACCATATGTTAAAAAATATCCAAAGAGATAAGTTTTTACTTTCTTGCAGTAAAGATTCAATCAAAAAACATATTGAATCTCTTCAACAAACTTTTGGTGTGTCTTACGAACAAGCACAAAAACTTTGTTGGGAACAAACCAGCTTTTTGAGAGTTTCACAAGATATTATCAAACAAAGATATGATGCTATTGTACAAGTTTTTGGTAAAAGCCCAAGTGACTTTGATAGTTTAGTTGCGTTTGGCAGAGTAATGTTTCAGGAACAACAAAATTTAGAAGAAACAGTTCAAGCTTTTTCTCGTATAGGTATAACTAAAAGTTACTGTTTTAACCACCCACATATTTTGACAGCAACACCATATTCTATTGAAGCTAAATATATGTTTGGCGTAGTTAATGGTTTAGAAAAATTTAATTTACCACATAGACAAGATTTAATTAGACAAAACTTTAACAAAACTGTCGCTAGATACGAATATTTACAAAACGCCAACAAAGCATTAAGAAGAGTTGGTGCAGACGAAATTCCTGTTGATGTTATATTTGACAAAAGTGATGAGTTTATCGAAAGAGTAAATTCTATTCTTTTAGAACACAAAGATTCTCTTGATTTTGTAGAAATGTATTTTAGAGAAGAACCACTTTTATCAAAATACAAACCAGACATTAAATATCTTAAAAAACTTGAAGCTGACTATCAAGAAATAAGTTCAACAACTTTTGAAGGTGAAGAATTAAAATATCCACTTGTAATTATTGGTGAAGATTATGAACAAAAAGTTTTACAAGGTGTAAGACAACAACCAACACAAGAAGATGTAGAAAAAAGAGCCGAAGATTTGCAAGGTTTATTTGGTGTAAGTATAGAAAAAGCCCGTTCTATGATTAAACAAAATAGAAACTTGCTTATCTATTCAACACAAACACTTCAAGACAAAATATTTACAGCTAGTGAATATTTTGAATGTACCCCAGAACAAATGGCTCTAACTTATTCAAAACGCCCAACACTTATTAATTACGAAGTAGAAACCCTTGCCGAAAAATGTGGTGTATATAGCGAAGTTTTAGGTATGAGCGTAGAAGATTTTAGACCGGTATTTTTACAAAACTTTGAAATTGCTACCGAAGATACAGATAAGTTTATTTCTAAGATAGAAGATTTAAGAGATTTAGGTTTTACATCAGAACAAATCACTGACAACTTAAAAGAAGTTATTAGACTAAACTATGGTATCAAAGAAAAATATATGATTGCTCAAATAGCTAGTAATCATATGTATCAAAACCCACGTGTTCAAGGTCAATACCAAGACTTTACAAAATACTTCTTTGGTGACCCTAATGTAGATAAAATCGGTCGTAGTTCACTTGCTATTACTTGGGCTAAGTTTAAGTTTATTTATGATGGTATTAATAGTGAAGAAACAGACAAACTTGTAGTTCCACAAGCTTTTAACACTTACTTTGTTAATACAAAAGATTTAATTAAACAATATGCAGCTACTATCGGTAGTCAAATACCTGGTTTTGAAGTAGACAAAAACAGATGCCTTGTAAATGATTTACCAGAGCTAGGTTTACAAGCTGGTGCTTCATTTGATGAATTATACCCAGTTCTTCAAGCTGAATTAATAAAAATGTATCCTTTTGACGAAAGTTCTTATGAACTACTAGCTAGTGAATATGAAAAATTAGATAACGTTCCACCTATTGGTGTCGAAGGTTATGAAGAAGATAAAGATCAAGAATTACCAGCTTGCCTTATCACAGAAGATAATAAAAAGACAACCATAGCCCAAGCAAAAAAATCAGCAGAAAATATCATTAAGGGAGAAAAAGAACTAAATGAATAATTTAAACAAATTTATGCAAGTTTTGTTAGACCTTAATATTCAAGAAGAACAATTAGATGATATCTTAGAAAAAAATCCAGCTATTATTGATGGCAACTATGATGAGTTTGTGATTAACATTGATTTACTTCACAAAGCCAAAGTTCCTTACAACAATATAGGTGAACTTATTGTTCAAAATGCTAACTTTCTTTTTTACGATTCAGACGATTTAATAAAAACAATTAAGTCACTTTCTACCAAAGGAAATTTAGTAGATTTGATAGCCGAAAATCCTGATATTTTTTAGTAATATCGACTGTAAAGCCCGTTAGTAAAAACCACTATAATTTAGGTTTAAGTTTAATTTCGAGCCATACAGCCAAAATTAGGGCTAAATTTAAAAAATAATGACAAAAAACAGCAATTTTTTTGGAATAAATACTTTAAAAAATTTGCTTAATATGTTATAATAAAAGCGTAAAAGAATTTTACGCTTTTTTGTTTTTATTTATATATATTAATAGCGAAAATTCGACTCTTAAAGGAGCTTAATAATGAGAAAAAATAATGACGAAATAGTTGACGAAAAAGAACTTACTCACAGTCAAAAATATGACGAAAGTGATATTCAAGTTTTAGAAGGTTTGGAACCAGTTAGAAAAAGACCTGGTATGTATATCGGTTCTACTGATGAGCGCGGTCTTCACCATCTTATCACAGAAATCGTTGATAACAGTATTGACGAATCTCTTGCTGGTTACTGTAACCAAATAGATGTTGTTTTAAACAAAGATGGTTCTGTTAGTGTTACTGACAACGGTCGTGGTATTCCTACTGGTATTCACAAAACCGAAAAGAAATCAGCTGTCGAAGTTGTTTTAACAAAACTTCACGCTGGTGGTAAATTTGGTGGCGAAGGTTACAAAATTTCTGGTGGTTTGCACGGTGTTGGTCTTTCAGTTGTTAACGCACTATCTTCAACTTTAATGGTAGAAGTTTGGCAAAACAATATTTACTACAAACAAGAGTATAAAAGAGGTATTCCTCAATATCCTCTAAAAGATTGTGGTAAAACAACCAATCGTGGTACAAGAGTAACATTCTTACCAGACCCAACAATTTTTGAAACAGTTGAGTTTAACTACGATAACCTTAAATCAAGATTTAGAGAAATAGCTTTCCTAAATAAAGGTTTAACAATAGCAATCAAAGATGCCCGTGAAGGTAGAGAAAAAGAAGATGTATTCCTATTCAAAGGTGGTATCATTGAATTTGTTAATTATATGAACCGTGGTAAAGAAACACTTTTCCCTGAACCAATCTACATTAACAAAATTACTAAAAACAGCGAAGTGGAAATAAGCTTCCAATATAACGATAGTTATAGCGAAGTAATCAACGCTTACGCTAACAACATAAACACCGAAGAAGGTGGTACACACTTAGTAGGTTTTAAAAACGCTTTAACAAAAGTAATTAACGACTATGCTCAAAAGAACAAAATCGTTAAAGAAAGCGAAAAGCTTAGTGGTGAAGACTGCCGTGAAGGTTTGACAGCAGTAATATCAGTTAAACTACAAAACACTCAATCCGAAGGACAAACAAAAACAAAACTTGGCAATAGCGAAATGAGAACTTTGGTAGAAAAAGTTATGATAGATTCTTTTAGCGATGTGTTAGAAGAAAACCCACAATTTGCAAAAGAACTTGTATTAAAAAGTATCACAGCTCAAAGAGCAAGAGATGCAGCTCGTAACGCAAGAGAACTTACTCGTAGAAAGAGCGTTTTAGAAAATACAACTCTACCAGGTAAACTTGCAGACTGTACAGAGCGTGACCCAAGCAGATGCGAAATATTTATAGTCGAGGGTGACTCTGCGGGTGGTACTGCAAAACAAGGCCGTGACAGAAGATTCCAAGCAATACTTCCATTGCGTGGTAAAATACTTAACGTAGAAAAAGCTAGACTAAACAGAGTTTTAGAAAATGCCGAAATCAAAGCTATGATTACAGCATTTGGTTGTGGTATTCATAACGAATACAAAGAAGACAAACTTCGTTATAACAAAATTATCTGTATGACCGATGCCGACGTCGATGGCAGTCATATCAGAATTTTGCTTTTAACATTCTTTTTCAGATTTATGCGTCCACTTATCGAAAATGGCCACGTATATATCGCTCAACCACCTCTATACAAAGTTTCTCGTGGTAAAGAAGAAAAGTATCTTTACAGTGATGAAGAATTAGAAAAAACTCTTGATGCTATGGGTAGAAAGGGTACAGATATTCAACGTTACAAAGGTCTTGGCGAAATGTCTAACGAACAACTATGGCAAACTACTATGAATCCAGAAAACAGAACTTTACTTCAAGTTCGTATGGAAGACGCAGTAGAAGCAGATTCAATATTCAGTACTCTTATGGGTGAAAATCCAGAACTAAGAAGAGAATTTATTGAACAAAACGCAACCTTAGTTACAGACCTAGACATTTAGTAAATTATTGGAGAATAGTATGAAAAAGAAAGATTTATCAGAAGAATACAAAACTATCGAAGATAAAACCAAATATATCAAAATTCAAGTCAATGAAGAAATGAAAAAGTCTTTTATAGCATATGCTATGGCAGTTAACGTTTCTCGTGCTATACCAGATGTTAGAGACGGTTTAAAACCAGTTCATCGTCGTATACTTTACGCTATGGGAGAACTAAACTTGTCTTATGACAAACCTTATCGTAAATGTGCCCGTATCGTTGGTGACGTTTTAGGTAAATATCACCCACACGGCGACAGTGCCGTTTACGAAGCATTGGTTAGACTTGCACAAGACTTCTCAATAAGATGTCCTCTTGTTGATGGTCAAGGTAACTTTGGTAGTATCGACGGTGACCCACCAGCAGCTCAACGTTATACCGAAGCTAAACTTAGTCGTATCGCTAGCGAAATGCTAAGAGATATAGATAAAGAAACTGTTGATTTTTATCCTAACTTTGACGGTACATTACAACAACCTTGCGTTTTGCCTAGCCGTTTCCCTAACTTACTTGTTAACGGTAGTGACGGTATCGCAGTTGGTATGGCAACTAACATACCACCTCACAACCTAGGCGAAGTTATTGACGGTGTTGTAGCTCTTATCGAAAACCCAGATATTGATATTGATGACCTTATCAAAATTATCCCAGCACCAGACTATCCAACACGTGGTCTTATTATGGGTAGAGCAGCTGTTCGTAATGCTTACAGAACAGGTAGAGGTAATATCACTTTAAGAGCAAGAACCGAAATCGAAGAAAATGAGAAAAACGGTCGTAGCCGTATTATCATTACAGAACTTCCTTATCAAGTTAACAAAGCTAAGTTAATCGAACAAATGGCTAACCTTGTTAAAGAAAAGAAAATTGATGGTATCTCAGATATCAAAGAAGAATCTGACCGTCAAGGTATGCGTATAGTAGTTGATATCAAAAAAGACTACAACCCACAAGTTGTACTTAACTTACTTTACAAACATACACCATTACAAACAGGTGGTGGTATAATCTTCTTGGCGTTAGTTAATAACGAACCAAAAATTCTTAACTTAAAAGAAATGTTGTTCCATTATCTAGAACACCAAAAAGAAATTATAATTAGACGTACAAAATACGATTTAGAAAGAGCACAAGAAAGAGCCCATATCTTAGAAGGTTTAGTTATAGCCCTTGCAAACATTGACAAGGTAATCAAAATTATCAAAACCAGCCAAGATAAAGTAGAAGCTTGTGAAAAATTATGTTCTTCATTTACATTAACCGAAAAACAAGCCAATGCAATTTTGGAAATGAGATTGCAAAGACTTACAAGTTTAGAAGTTTACAAAATCAAAGAAGAATTAAAAGTTCTTGAAGAACAAATCGCAGAATACAAGAGTATTTTAAGAAGCGAAGCAAAAGTTCTTGAAATTGTAAAAACAGAACTTATCGAAATTAAAGAAAAATATGGTACTCCTCGTCAATCAGAAATCTGCATAGACGAAGCAGAACTTGATGTAGAAGACTTTATCGAAAAAGAAGACGTTGTTGTTTCTCTTACTCACTTTGGTTATATCAAGCGTCAACCTGTATCAGAATATCGCTCTCAACGTAGAGGTGGTGTAGGTGTTAACGCACACAAGACTAAGGAAGAAGACTTTGTAGAAACAATGTTTGTTACTTCAACTCATGATGACTTGTTGTTCTTTACAAACCTTGGTAAAGTATATTGCAAAAAAGCTTATATCATACCAGAAGCACAAAGACACGCAAAAGGTAGAGCAATCATTAATCTTCTACAACTTAGCGAAGGCGAAAGCGTTACAGCAGTTATCAGACTTGAAGAAAACGCTCGTGGTTTCTTAATGATGGCTACAAAAGAAGGTTTAATTAAGAAAACACCTCTTGACGAATTTGCAAAAATACGTAAAGTCGGCAAAATAGCAATTAAGCTAAGCGATACAGATAGATTAATCAGCGTAAGCATTACTTCTGGTCGTGACGAAATACTTGTTGCTAGCCACGAAGGTAAGTGTATTAGATTTAGCGAAGAAGACGTTAGACCAATGGGCCGTGACACACAAGGTGTTCGTAGTATTAAACTTAACAGTAACGACTATATCGTTGATATGGCAGTGTTAAAGAACGGTTGCCAAATCCTTACTGTATCAGAAAACGGTTTTGGTAAACGTAGTGATCCGTCAGATTATAGACTACAAACCCGTGGTGGTAAGGGTATCAAAGCTGGCGTGTTCAATTCAAAAACAGGTATGCTAGTTAGCCTAAAACAAGTTAAAGCCGACCAAGACATTATCTTAATTGCAGACAACGGCACAATTATCCGTATGCCAGCACAAGAGATTAGTAAAATCGGCCGTGACACACAAGGTGTAAGAATTATGCGTATTAAAGACGACAACTATAAAGTTGTTTGTGCATCAGTAACTGAACACCAAGAAGAAGGCGAAGAGTTAACAGAAGAATAATATATTAAAAAGACAAGTTAAAATTAGCTTGTCTTTTTTTTGGTTATTTTGTAAAAATTTAAATATGTTTGACTAAATTAAATCAAAGTTTTATGCTATAATGTAATTAGGAGTTATTATGGAAATTTACTTTATAGGTTTTGAAAGATATTTTAACCAAAAACAACTATTAAAACTTAAAAGTCTTGGCAAAACCTACTTTTTAGACACACCAGAAAAAATAGAAGATGCGCCTTTTTATAAATCAAAGGCAGACAAAATAATTGCAATTAGTCCAAGTTTTTGTGATTACAACTTTGGTAGAGACAAAATTGATAGAATAGCCAATATTAAAGCCATCTGCCTATACACAACAACTCATCACTATATTGATGTAGATTATTGTAAAGCAAAAGGTATTATTGTTACCAATACAAAAAACTATGCAGCAGATGCAATAGCAGAATATATGGTGTTTTTGATGATGTGCGTTTTAAGAAAATTACCTTTGCAAATTAAATATGGCAAACAAGAATTTTCTGACTTTTTCTTACAAAGCCAAATCGCAGGTAAAACAGTTGGCATTATTGGTCTTGGTAATATTGGTAAACGCATAGCAAAAATATGCAAAAACTTAGGTATGAAAGTAATTTACTGGTCTTATCAAGATATAGACCCAGCTTACGAATATGTTTTACTAAAAGACTTGTTTAAAAATAGTGATATCATATTTAGTATGCTTGTAATAAACGACTTGTCAAAAACCTTTATTACAGACGAAATGCTAACTAGTATGAAAAAAGACGCAGTTTTTGTAAGTGGAACAAGTACATATATACATAATCACGAGCTTGTACTAGAACTTGTTAGAAAAAACAAAATTTTAGGGTATGCCCTTGAAGAGCCAGATAAAACAATCAATGACTATATGGGTAATGTTATGGTTACTTGCGAATATGCTTGGTTTACAAAAGAAGCTAAGCAAAAGCGTGTAGAACTATGGCTTGACTGTATAGAGAGTGTAATAAAAGGTAAACCAATTAATAAGGTGTAATATGAACAAATGTAAAATGTGCCCAAGAAAGTGCAATATAGATAGAGATAGTGCTACTGGTTATTGTGGGGTTTTAAACCAAATTAAAATAGCCAAAGTTATGTTGCATTATTGGGAAGAGCCAATGATTAGTGGTACAAAAGGTAGTGGAACAATATTTTTTAGTGGGTGTAACCTAAAATGTAATTTTTGTCAAAACTACAAAATAAGCCACGAAGGAAAAGGTGAATATTATTCACCAGAGCAGTTAGCTGATATCTTTCGTGATTTAGAAAGTCAAGGTGCTCACAATATTAACTTAGTTACGCCTAGTCACTACACCGACCAAATAATCCAAGCTTTACAAATATACAAACCAAACATACCAATTGTATACAACAGCAGTGGTTATGATAGTGTAGCGCAATTAAATAAACTAAAAGATTATGTAGACATCTATCTTGTTGACTTAAAGTATTATGATAGTGAACTTTCATTAAAAC
>JAZRTN010000186.1:0-8567 GCA_045652045.1 Clostridia bacterium | reverse complement strand
GGTATAAAGAGTTTGCTCCATACTTTAAAGGTGAAAAAACCTTGGAGCAAGTAACTGATGATTTAAAACAAGCTACAAGAAATTATGCAAAAAGACAAATCACTTATTTTAAAGGTTTTGCCGATGCACATTGGTTAAACCCATTAACACAAAAACAACAAATCTTTGATATTATAGAGGAAAAATTAAAATGAATATAAACCCAAAAATTATACAAGCAGAGAAAGACTTGCAACCACAAATGCAAAAGTTAGAAGAAATTGCTCTTTATAACCAAGACAAAATTATGCAAGCTTTTCAAGACAATAGAGTAGCATTAAGACATTTTGTCGGCTCAACTGGTTATGGCCACGACGACGTTGGTAGAGAGCTTTTATCAAGAGTTTTTGCACAATGTGTTGGTGCTCAAAGTGCTATTGTTTCTCCTGCACTTGCTGGTGCTTCTCACGCTTTAAAAGTTGCTTTATATGGTATGCTAAGACCAAATGACACTTTGCTTAGTATCACTGGCAAACCTTATGAAACATTAGACGAAGTTATCTTTGGCGTAGAAGACAAAGACAACGGTAGCCTTAAAGATTTTGGTGTTAAATATTCTCAAATAGACTTGCTTGACAATGGCGAATTTAATTATGACGAAATAATAAAACAAGCAAAACTTAATCCAAAACTTATCTTTATTCAAAGATCAAGGGGGTATTTTTGGAGAGATGCGTTAAGCATTGAAAAAATCAAAAATGTTATTGCAAAAATTCGCGAAGTAAACAAAACAGCATATATTATGGTAGATAACTGCTATTGCGAATTTGTAGAAAGACAAGAGCCTACCGATGTTGGCGCAAACATTATTGCCGGTTCATTTATGAAAAACCCAGGTGGTGGACTTGCACCTAATGGAGCATATATTGCAGGTGATGAAGATTGTATTGACTGGATTGCAGGAGCATTTACTTCACCTTCATTAAAGTTGGAAATTGGTTCATACGAACCAGGTTATAGATTGTTCTTCCAAGGACTATTTATGGCAGCACACACAACTTTACAAGCTCTAAAATCTTCAATGCTTTTTGGTAAAGTACTACAAGATGCAGGTTACAAAGTTTTACCAAAAGCAGGTGAGGACTTATACGATATCACAAGATCAATTGAGTTGGGTAGCAAAGAAGCCATGTATCAATTCTGCAAAGCAATTCAGCACTCAGCACCAGTTGATAGTTTCTTAACACCAGAGCCATGCGACATGGCAGGTTACAAAGACCAAGTTATTATGGCAGCTGGCGCATTTGTTCAAGGCGCTTCAATTGAACTATCTTGCGATGGTCCAGTAAAACCACCATACATAATTTATATGCAAGGAGCACTTACTTACGAACAAGCTAAACTTGCATTAAACAAATGTTTAAAATATATGGGTAAATAAAATCACAACAAAAAAACAAGCTAAGTTTTAGCTTGCTTTTTTTTATTAAAATTAAATATTGCGAATAAGTCCTACAACTTTACCAAGAATATTGACATCAAAGCAATAGATTGGTTCCATAGTATCATTTTCTGGTTGAAGTCTAAAATGTCCTTCTTCTTTATAAAATCTTTTAACGGTAGCACTACCATTTACCATAGCAACTACAATGTCAGAGTTGTCTGCATATGTTTGTTTTCTAACAATGATTTTATCGCCATCAAATATACCTGCGTTTATCATACTATCACCACGGACAGTAAGCATATATAGGCCACTACCTTTAAACATATTGCCAGGTATTTGGTACATATCTTCGTAGTTTTCTACTGCCAAAATTGGCTTGCCGGCAGCAACTTCACCAAGTAGTGGGACATTGATAAATTGTGTTGAAGTGTCTTGTTTTGTGTTGTTTTGAACAACTTCAATGGCTCTATTTTTGTTAATATTTCGTTTTATCTTGCCAGTCTGTTCAAGCTTGCCTAAATAGTAAAATATTGTAGAGGTAGATTTTACATTCATTTCATCAGCAAGTTCTCTTATTGATGGTGGATAGCCCTTTTCAGTTAAATACATATTAATAACACGCATAACTTTATCTAAGGTTGCTTCTAATTTTCCCATTAAAATTTTTCCTTTGATTAAAAAATCTTATTTTTACTTATATTACTAAATTAACATATGCGATAAAATTTGTCAAACATTAGTTCTAAAATGTTCGAAAATTATTCATCTCTTAACTTAACTTTATTAGCAACAGATCTTCTTGCGTCTTCGCTTATTGCTGCATAGTGTTTTTTTGTTGTATTTACATCTTTGTGTCCCAAAACATCTGCTACTATATAGATATCTTGTGTTTCTCTATATAAATTTGTACCATATGTACTACGCAATTTGTGAGGGGTAATATGTTTTAATGGAGTAACTGCAAGACTGTATTTTTTTACAAGTTTTTCGACCGTTCTAACTCCAATTCTCTTTTTTTGCAATGACAAAAAGAAAGCTTTTTCATTTACATCTACATCTTCATAGTTTAGGCGCTCTTGAAGGTAGTTTTCTAGGGCAGAACGTACTTCGTCAGAGAAATATAGTACAACTTGGTTTCCACCTTTTCGGGTGATTTTAAAGCCGTTAATATTAAAGTCAACATCATCTATGTTTATGCCAACCAACTCGCTTATACGTATGCCTGTACCTAAAAACAAGGTAAGTATTGCAACATCTCTTACTCTTGTATGTTTGTTAAAACTTTGTTGCATTTTTGTAAGCAAATCTGCATTTTCTGCTTGGTCAATTAGTTTTACAACTTCATCAACTTCAAGTCTAATAATTTCTTTTTCGTGCAGTTTAGGAACTTCTACTTTTGTTGATACATTGGCTGTGATTTTTTCCTTTTTGAAAAAGTATTTCAAAACGGAACGTATAGCAGAAAGTTTTCTTGCTTTTGCCTTTTCGTTGTTTGAATATCTTTTACCATTGAATGTATATAAATTTAGGTAACTTAGGTATGCTTCTATTTGCGCTGCTGTTACTTTGTCTAAGTCTTGAATAGTTAATTCAACAACTTTTTTGTCACAAAACATTGGTACTTCTTTAACCAAATAGTCAAAGAATATTCTCATATCAAAAGCATAATTTAGGCGAGTTAAAGGGGTAGTTCTACTTTCTACGCCAACAAAATACTCGTTCATAAAATATGGTAGCTCTCTTAGTAACTCTTTTAATTTTATTATGTTTTTGTTATTTCTTTCAACAAAGTAATTTTCGCTCATATATTCACCTAAGCTAATTTTAACATTTAATATAAACTTTGTAAAACAAAGTTGACTTATTTAATAACTAAGATTATAATATTTAGTATACTATAACAAGGAGACAGATTTATATGATAGACATCGAACTTATTAGACAAAACCCAGACTTAGTCAAAGAAAACATTAAGAAAAAATTCCAAGACAAAAAACTTCCACTTGTAGATGAAGTTATTGCATTAGACAAGCAATATCGTTCTCTAAAACAAGAAGCAGACACTCTTAGAGGATTGCGTAATAAGTTGAGTTCCCAAATCGGTCTTTTTATGAAAGAAAAAAACTTGGAAGAAGCTAACAAACTAAAACAACAAGTTGTAGAAAATAACCAAAGAGTAGCAGACTTACAAGTTAAAGAAGAAGAATTGTCAGCTCAAATCAAAAAGATTATGATGACAATTCCTAACATCATTGCAGACGACGTTCCACTAGGCGAAAATGACACTAAAAACGTACAAGGCAAAACTTATCTTGAACCAAAAGTTCCTGATTTTGAAATACCTTATCACACAGACATTTTAGACAAAGTAAACGGCATTGATGTTGACAGTGCACGTAGAACAAGTGGACAAGGCTTTTATTATCTACTAGGTGATGTAGCAAGACTACACAGTGCAATTCTTACTTATGCAAGAGATTTTATGATTGATAAGGGCTTTACTTATGTAATCCCACCATATATGATCAGAAGCGACGTTGTAACAGGCGTTATGAGCTTTGATGAAATGGAAAATATGATGTATAAAATCGAAGGTGAGGACCTATACTTAATCGGCACAAGCGAACACTCAATGATTGGCAGATTTATGGGTCAAATCTTAGACGGCAACAAGTTACCATTAACACTAACAAGTTACAGCCCATGTTTTAGAAAAGAAAAAGGCGCTCATGGTATCGAAGAGCGTGGTATATACCGTATTCACCAATTCGAAAAACAAGAAATGATAGTAATATGCAAACCAGAAGAAAGTGAAGACTGGTACAACAAAATGTGGAACTACACAGTTGAGTTGTTTGTAAATATGGAAATTCCAGTAAGACAACTTATCTGTTGCAGTGGCGACCTTGCAGACTTAAAATACAAAAGCTGTGATATCGAAGCATGGAGCCCAAGACAAAAGAAATACTTTGAAGTTGGTTCTTGTTCAAATCTTACCGAAGCACAGGCTAGAAGACTTGGCATAAAATACAAAAACGAAAAAGGCGAAAACGTATTTGCACACACACTAAACAACACAGTAGTAGCACCACCAAGAATGCTTATTGCCTTTATCGAAAACCACTTACAAAAAGATGGTAGCATCACAATACCAAAAGTTTTACAACCATATATGGGTGGCAAAACAGTAATCGAAGTAAAAAAATAATATTATAAGGAGGAAATAATATGAATACATCTTTGGTAGAGCAATTTGCCGAACTAAAACCAAACGAAAAAGCACAAGAATTCTATGACAAAGTTTCAAATATTATTTCCTGTGCCTTAACAGATATTGCCGAAGAATTAAACCTAAACGAAAGAAATGTTAGGGTTTTTCCAGTAGGCGAATATACTATTGATACCTACATTGACGAAACAGGCGAGTTAGAAGTTGTTGTGGCAAATAGCGACCCACAAATGCTTATTGCAAACAAAACTTATCAAAAACAAATGCAAGAATCAAAAACAAAAAAAGAACGCAAAATGCTAAGCACAAAAGGCACAACTGATGAATTAATTAATAAGTTGTTTAAAGCGCTTCTTAACTATTTTGAACCAGAAACAACTTTGATTTTAGCACCAGAAGGTATCAAAATACTATGCAAAAAAGAATATGATTTTAACGCAATTGTACGTATTGGAACATTTGACCAATTAGACAAAGACGTTATATTAAATTTCTGGAACATTATAACTAAACAAGAATATACCTTTGATGTGTTTGGTTATAACGAAACCTTAGAGAAAAAAGACAAAAAAAGCAAAGGTAATCTTAAAAAGACAATAAGAGTATTAAAAAACTTGCGTAAAACTATGCTTATTAACAAATGGATTACTAGTAGCCAAATGAACAGGTATTTTGTAGAACTTTTGGCATACAACGTACCAGACCAATTGTTAAAAGGCACTAATTTTGTCGAAGTTTATACAAAAGCAATGTTATATCTGTCTAACTGTGATTTGCAAAGTTATGTAGATATGCAAGACAATTTGCTTATAAGAAACAGATTAGCAAATACAGATTATCACAAAATCAAAAGATTCCTTGCATTGGCTAATCAAATATTAGATGACTAAATTGTTTATAAAAGTTGTTAATTTTTAACAACTTTTTTATATTTAAAAAATACAACTTATATTATGCATAGTACACAACATATTTTGTTGAAAAATGCATAACACACCATATGTTGTAGTAAAATGACCGTATTTATTCGTAAAACCTGTGTTTTGCGAATAGTTTTTAAATATCAATATTTACATATAATCGCTAACCTACACTAAAAAAACACACCATTAAATTGCTTTGGTGTGTTTTTTCTTTCTATTAAAAAGTTCTCATTAATTGATTTGTGTCGCACAACAAAAGATTTATACATTATAACGATTCTTTAAACTCTGCCTGCATTTTGTCAATGCTACAAACCTTTTATTTAAAACGCTTTTTTTTGTCGGACATTTTCTAGCATAATACTCAAAACCTACCCCAAAAATCAATTTCATACCCTAACCACGGTACAATTTAAGTAAATAATTGTTGTCTTTAAGCAGTTTTCTATGATTTTTCCAATTTGGCATATACTTTTGCAGTATATCGTAGAACTTTTTTGAGTGGTTAAACTCTACAATATGCACTAATTCGTGCAATAAAACCATATCAATTGTTGCGTGTGGAAGCATAATTATGCGCCAATTTATTTTAATATTAGATTTAGAGTCGCAACTACCCCATTTTGCCTTAAAATCGGCTATTTTAACCGTTTTAAAGGCTATTTTTGTGGCATTTTTTAACTGTTCCATGCGTTTTAACACAATTTCTTGCGCTAGCGACTTATACCACTTTTTTATGGCTGAAATTTGAGTGTTTTTGTCATAATATTTTTGTGGTACTAGTAGTGTTTTATCTTGTGTAACAACTTTTAACCCTAAATAAGGCTTAATGTTATATACTTCTCCACACACAAAGGTTTGTTCATAATTTAACAGTATTTTACTTTTTTTATACTGCTGTGACATAAGGTCTAATTTGCTTTGTATCCACTTTGATTTACTCTCCAACAAAGACTCAATTTTGTTTAACTTCATCTCTTTTGGTGCATATACAATTAGCTCTGCTCTGTCACTTATTTCTATTTTTAAATTTTTTCTATTTTGCCTTATGATATTTGCTTTATTTAGCAAATTGTTGTCACCAAAAGTTTGCATAACACCTACCATATTATGTTTTTGTTTTATTATAGCATTTTTATTTGCAAATGTCTTGTTTGCATAGTATTTTGTTTGACATATTTTTTAACTTTTTGTAAAATTATTATAGTTTATAGTGAGGTATAAAATATGCCAGTTGATATCAACAATAAAGCTTTGCGTGGTAGCATTTCACAAATCATTTTAAACGCCCTACTTTCTGGCGACAAATATGGTTATGAAATTTGCAAAGATATCGAACAAAAGACTAATGGTAGCCTTGTTTTAAAGCAACCAAGTCTTTATAGTAGTTTACGCCGCATGGAAGAACAGGGCTTGATATCATCATATTGGGGAGATAGTGATTTAGGTGGCAGACGCCATTATTACAAAATTACAGAAAAAGGCCAAACACATTATGACAAAAATAGTGTAAATTGGGAAGATTTTAATCACCTACTTAGCGCCCTTAACCCTGTTACGCCTGCCGACCAAAAAGTTAACGAAATTCAAAACGATATCGAAAGCATTTCAAACAACATTGTTGACTTGCAACAAAGTACAGAACAAACTAACAAAATCGTCAACGAAGAATTCAAAATGACAGGGGTTGTTAAACAAGAAGACTTATTTTCTATCAGTTCTAACCCACCACCAAAAATTGAAGAAGAACAAACAAAACAAGACGATTATGGTACTAACTATATTCAGTTTGATATGTTTAACCAAAACACCAGCTTTGTTAAATCAACAGAAGATACTTTACCACAAGATATCGAAACATTCAAAAACAAATATGCCAATAAAGATTCTCACGAAACTTCTATTGAGCCTGAACAAAGCAGCATTATAAAACGTTACGAAAAAGTTGGCATTGAAGATTTAGACAACATCAAAAATAACTACAACAGTTTTTCTAACTCACAAGAAGTTGAAACTGTTTCTGAATACGGTCAAAACCAAGATACAGCTGAGTTTGACTTAGACAGCCTACTTAATCAAGATTTTTCACAAATCAACGACATAGTAGAACAACAAACTGAGCCTACCCTTCAACCTGACGACGAAGAAGTTGAACAAGTTGAAGAGACATATACAAAACCTGTATTTGATTTTTCTAGACAAGACCAAGAAGATGAAGAAGAAATTGAAGAAGAAGTTGTGTTTATTAAAAAAGATGAACAAACAAATTCTTATACAGTTTCACAACAGGCCGAGACTCAACCTAAGTTTGTTGATTTAGAAGATATCTCTAATCCAGAGCCAGAGCCATCAAAACCTCTTGAAGAATATGACGAAGTATTAAAACCACACGAATATGTAGATATGCATCATACTGATCGTATCGAAAAATACAATCGTCCTGATGAATATAATCCAATCAAATATACAGAAAATCCTCAATCAAACGGTTCATACATTTTAAGAAACAGCGTTAAAGAAAATAGCGATATAGATTACAAAGGTGTTCTTGGAGAACTATATTCAGGAACAAACAAAAAAGATCCTTATCAAAAAACTTTTGATGCAGAGCAAGATATTCAGCAACAACTAACTTCTACAAACAAAACTTCTGATGAACCATTGTTTGAAGACACACGTCCACAAGTTGTCGAATATGTACCTCAAACAAAAAATGATTTGGAAGTTATTGCAACTGAGTTTAGACAAGAAGGCATCAAGTTTAGAACTCACAACAAATCAGTTTATTCAGCAAAACAAGGCGAAAATTATATTAACTACAACAAACTAAAAATGTGCCAAGGTTGGCTTGTTTGGTTGTTTATGGTGGTTGAGCTAACTATCACTGCTCTACTTTTGCATTACAACAACCTACTCCCTACCTCACAAGTTAAGTTGTATTATTGGGGATTTGGTCTATCATTTATCTATCCTGCAATTTTAACTATTG
>JAZRTN010000185.1:0-9155 GCA_045652045.1 Clostridia bacterium | reverse complement strand
TTTTTATTACACTTATATTATAGCATAATTTACTTGCTTGCTCCAACAACTTTTTATAGTAAAAACAATTAGTTTTTAGCTCAAAATGATTATAATTTATACGCTTAATATTAATGACATAAATTTTGTTTTTTGCAAGGATAGAAATGAATTTTTCTACATTCATTCCTTTAATACAAAGGCTAATTGTGCCAAACAGAAAATCTAACAAGCTCATTAATACACCTCAATTGAGTTAATTGTGCCGTTTATAACAAGCGTTGATAAGTTTAGTTCTTTTATAGATAAGTCTTGGCCTTGGATTTTTAAAACACCCTTGTTGAGTTTAAGAATGATTGATTGGCTGGTATAGTTAATGATATTTTTGTAATTTTCTATATAAACGGATTTACCACCAAAATTATATACTCTATACCCTTTATTTATTAAGTCCATAGGTAGCCCTGTAAGTGTTGCGATATCATCAAAGAAACTTAGCAAAATTCACCTCTAAATATAATTGTTATATATTTATATGTATGAGCTAATTATTTAAGACTTTTTGCAACAAAAAAACAGCGATTGTTTTTTCGCTGTTTTATTAATGGTCTCTACGTTTTAAGATGTCTGCCATGATGATTTTTTTCATTTCTGGTGACATATTTTTTAGTTCGTCATAGATACGTTTTTCGTCGCCACGACTACGCAAAAATTCAGAATCGCCACTAGGTGCTTTATTGCGATCAAAGTTTGGAGTGTTGTATTGTGGCATATCAGCAGGAAGAATATCGTCCTCAAAAGCATCTGCTTCATCATCAATAATTTGCATTGGTCTAGGTGGCCTTGGAGCATGCTCTCTTGGTCTTGAACTTCTTGTTACGCTACGTGGTCTCTCATCTATGAAAGTTTTTATTTCTTCGATGTCGATTAGGTCGTCATCTGTATGTTTTGGTTTTTCTAGACTAATAGTGTCTGTGTTTTCTGCATCTCTTGCATCACTTGTAAGATTTGGTTTTTCTTCCTTTTTCTCGACAGGCTCTGCTGTTAGTACTACTGGTCTTAGATGCTTGCTCTTTCTACTAGGTTTGTCTTCTTTGATGTCAGCAATTACATCTTTGGATTTTTTTGATTTTTTTGACTTTTTTGAACCTTTGAACTTCGGTATTAAAAGAAGAATTACACCTATTAAAAACACAAGGATACATACTACCAAAATTAATGTTTCTGTTTGGTTCATATTTTATCCTTTTTATCTAGGTTTTTTCTTAGTGTCATCTGTGCCTGCAAGTGATTTTCTCATATCTGTATCGGCTACTACGTTTTGCATACGGTAATAGTCCATAATACCTAACTTACCATCTTTAAATGCGTTTGCCATAGCTTTTGGAACTTCTGCTTCGGCTGCGATTTTGATAGCGTTCATTTCTTGTGCTTTTGCTCTCATTTCTTGCTCGTGAGCAACTGCCATTGCACGGCGTTCCTCAGCTTTTGCGTTTGCGATACGTTTTTCAGCTTCTGCTGTGTCCATACGAAGTTGCGCACCGATATTTCTACCAACGTCGATATCTGCTATATCAAGTGATAAAATTTCAAATGCTGTACCAGAATCTAGACCTTTTGCTAAAACTGTTTTTGAGATAAGGTCTGGGTTTTGTAATACTTCGCCGTGGTCTTCTGCTGAACCTACGGTTGTAACGATACCTTCACCAACACGGGCAAGGATTGTTTCTTCACCGGCACCACCGACAAGTCTACCAATGTTTGCTCTAACTGTAACACGAGCTTTAACGTGAAGTTCTACACCGTCTTTTGCTATTGCACTAACAAGTGGTGTTTCGATAACTTTTGGGTTAACGCTAACTTTAACTGCGTTTAAAACATCACGGCCTGCAAGGTCAATTGCTTTTGCAGTATCAATTGAAAGGTTGATTTTTGCGCTGTGTGCTGAGATTAAAGCGTTTACTACTTTAACAACGTCACCACCAGCCATATAGTGAGTTTCTAGTTCGTTGATATCGATTGTAAGACCTGCTTTTTTTGCAGAAACATATGCTTCGACAATCATATTAACGTCGATTTTTCTTAATTTCATACCAACTAATCTACCCATAGAAATGTGTGCACCAGATACTAATGCTCTAAACCACACCTTCATTGGAACAACAATAAGTAATACTATCAATATGATAAGCAATACTGCTGCTGGTATAAGAATACATAAAAGTGTTTGTAATTTTGTCATTGCAAGCAACATATTTAACATAATTATTTATCCCCCTCTTGTACTTTGGTAACAAATATTTCATCACCAGAAACTTCATTTACAACAATTTTTTCGCCTTGTATTAAGAAACCTTCTTTGGCCATAACCTCATAAGTTTTGCCTTCAATCTCTGCCTTACCAACGGGTTTACATTGAGAAGTAATAGTTCCTTTTTTACCAACCAACTTAACATAATCTTTTTGACCATAGTCAGTAGGTATTGCTGTTGAGCTTTGGAACAATGGAGTTTTTGTCTTGCCTTTATCAGATAGTTTGATAATTAAAATAACTGCCCCGACAATTATTAACAAAACTATAACAACTAAGATAGCTGCTTGGAAAAAGCTTGCGCCATCAACAATTCTAAATATCACACCTACAATCATAGATATAACACCTAAAATACTGCATACGCCGAAGCTAGGCAAAAACATTTCTGCCACAAGCAAAGCGATTCCCACAACTAAGGTTATGATAGAAACTAACCCCATCTGAGAAAAGATTGCAATAAATTCTGCTCCCATAAAATTAATATTTCTCCTTATATGGCTATATTATAACATAGTTATATGAAAAAATAAAGGGCTTTTTAATTAATTTTACGTGTATCATTAATAAATATTAATAAAATAATGCAAACTTAAACGATATACGCATAAAAAAAACAAGAGAAAATTTCTCTTGCTTTTATAATTTTAAAGTTCCTTTATAAACTTTTATACGAGTTAAACTTTCACATATATTAGAAACAGGACTTTCAACCTCTACCTCGACTAAATCATCCTTAATACTTTCGTATTGGTTTCTGCTTAAAATCCTTTCGATAATACTTCCATCTTCTCTTAGCTCTAAAACACCTGTACCTGCCCAAAAATCTGTCATTGAAGAGTGCGAAGAACCTATATGCAACCACGCCTCTCCACCAGGACCTAGACCAAAAGAAAATAAAAGTGGAATGTTATTTTCTTTTTCAAAAAAATCATTTCCCCTGACCTCAAAATCAGCGTCTAAAAAGGTTTCGTTTAATATTCTTGATTGTTTATACAACTCTTCTTTTTCATTATCTGATAATGCTGTATAATCGACAACCCCGTCTAACTTAAAGTTTGTTCTTGCTTTTTGTATTCTTCTTTGCTTATCTTCTTCGTCATAACTTTCAAATCTTGCAGTGTACTCTGGCAACATTTCGTTAATACGATTAAGCAGTTTTTGTTTATCAAAATTATAATCTTTATACTGCTCTCTTGCTAAACTTAATTTTAGTTCAACTTTATTTTTTAATAACTCATTAAAATAGTTACAAGCTAATCTAAAAGTCCTTGTGTATTCGTCAAGACCACTTTGAGGAACATTATTAAGTTCACTCAATATAATTTCTTCACTTTCATACTCAATGGTTGTTTTATTGTCTTTGTAATTAACATATATAGGAGACAAATATTCCAGCATAAATTTCATATTAAAAATTTCTGCCCAGTCAATAGTTGGATAAGTAGGACACCACCAGTGTTTATAACCTCCAAAACTTGGCACAAAAGTAAGTGGCAACTTCTTTTCTAATATATTTGCCAATTTCTCACCAACACTAACTTTTACATCAGGTGCGATAGAATATTTTCTAAACTTTTTAGCAAAAAGTCTATCAATCATTGTTCCGTTAAGTTCTGTTTGCAAATTATTGACATTTAGCAGTTTATTATTGATGTAATCATTTACAATTTGCCTAGTATTCATGTTTACTACTCCTCATATTTTTAGTATATCATAAATCGTCTGCATTTGTAGCGTTTTGATACAAATTAATTAAAAATTTTTGATAATTAACAAACATCTCTCTTTTAAACCAAACAAAAGCAAAAAGAAGTAGCATGACACTACTTCTCTTTGCAAGGTTAAATATGTAGGAAACTAACTTGGGGTGTTAAAGTTTCCACAAAACAATACTATCATATAAAATCTGCACCAACAATATGTTGGACAATAATTTTAATTTATTTACAAAAATAGTCAAATTTTTACAAAAGAACTAGCCGTTTTCTCTTTTGTTATAGAAAAAATACTGTTGAGCATAGCCCGAAAGTTCACCATATTTTGATACAAAAATTTGGGCGATTTTTTCACGGGATTTTTTGTCATTATACTGGTCGTTATAAACTTTTTGTATCCAAGTATCTACTGGGAATACATCTTTTTTACCTACGCCAAATAGCAAAATACAATCGGCTACTTTTGGACCAACACCACAAATTGAAGTTAGTTTTTTGTGCAAAACACAAGTAGGAATTTTAGAAAAATCTTCTTTAAAGTCCCATTCTAAAAGCTGTTTTACTGCCTTGACTAGATAGCTACTACGGTATCCTGCACCTATTGATTTATAGAAGTTTTCATCAGCTTTGGCTAAACTATCAATAGTAGGAAAGGCATAATAATCACCTAATTTTGCCCCAAAAGTCTCACATATACGTTCAATAATGCCTTGGATGCGCTTGATATTGTTGTTGGCTGAAATAATAAAACTAATGATAGTTTCAAACAAGTCTTGTTTTAAGATACGTATGCCTGAGCCGTATTTTATGGCACAAGTTAATTCATCAAATTTAGACAACTTGTTTTTGATATCGACGTAATCGGTGTTTAGGCCAAAATACTCATAAAAATATTGTGGAGAGTCTGTAACAATCTCTACTTTATCTTGGTATGTATAAATTTGGGCTTTGTGGTTAAGAGAGATTACTTGGTAACTATCGCCTAAATTTTTAAACCTAAATACTTGGCCACATTCTAAGATATGCTTGATATTAAAACTATCTGGATTAAAGATAGTTATTTTGTTATTAGATATTTGCACATTCATATTTTTGTTATATATCAGTAGGTGCTTTTTTGCAAGTGTTTTTGTGATTTAACAATAAAAAAAACCACAAACTAAGTTGTGGTTTAAATTAAACTATTTTGCGTAAACGCTAACATATTTCTTTGTTTTTGCTCTTGTTTCGAACTTAACAACACCGTCGATTAATGCATATAGAGTATAGTCTTTACCAACGCCAACGTTTTGTCCTGCGTGATATTTAGTTCCTCTTTGACGGATAATGATGTTGCCTGCTAGAACGCTTGAACCGTCTGATTTTTTAACACCAAGTCTTTTAGCTTGACTATCACGACCGTTCTTAGTGCTACCGCCACCCTTCTTGTGAGCAAATAACTGAATATTAATAAACATTTTCAATTACCTCCAATTCAATAAAATCTGAATACCCTTCGTACAAATCTTGTACACCACATAGCATTGTGTTAAGTATTACGTTAACATCGTGCCTTTGTTGTGAAGATATGTCACTAGGAATACTCATACTAAGATAACCCTTGTGGTCATCTCTTACTACTTGTGCATTAACTCCTGCAACTGCTACTACGCCTAAAACGGCAGTTTGAACAATGCTTGACAATGCACTACAAACTATGTCTTCGCCACTGACACCATAACCTGTGTGACCATCACATATAAGTTTTGTTATATCTTGACCAGTTTTATATAACTTTACGTTAGTCATGATAATTACTTAATGCTTACGATTTTGATTCTTGTGAATGGTTGGCGATGACCTTGTTTTCTTCTAACATTCTTTTTAGGTTTATACTTGAAAACAACAATTTTATCAGCTTTGCCATGAGCAACGATTTCAGCAACACATTTAACGTCTGCTAATACTGGGCTACCAGTTTTAACTGTTTTGTCATCAGAAAGAAGTAATACGTCTAGTTCAACTTTGTCGCCGACTTGTCTTTCGATTTTTTCTACGTCAATAGTCTGATTTTCGCTTACTTTATATTGTTTGCCTCCAGTTTGAATAATAGCGAACATCTAATTTTTCCTCCTAATTTACGGACTCGCTAAGCAAAGGTGGCGTTACAATAAAAAACGCACTTAGATACCCATCTTAAGCGGCTACAAGTAATTTACCATAGTTTATAGCGATTGTCAACAGATTTTTTGATATTTATATATAATATATATGAGCTACAAAATTGGGTTTAATTTACAACAAAATTTAATAATAAAAACGCCACTTATAAGTAGCGTTAGTTTTGGTTATTTGACATTTTGTTAAGATAATACTTTGCCACCTTGTCTTTTATCTCGCCTGTATTGCAGGTTTTAAAAATCCTCTTACAATTGTCCCCTCCTAGTTCAAAACACCTAACTGCATTTTCAAACTGATTGCGAGTAGAGATAAGGTGGTATTTTGTTTTGTCGTCATAGCAATCTAGACTTTCAAACACGCTAACTGTATCTTTTGAGTTTGATATATTAAAACTTCCAACATATCGGTAATTGAGTTGATTATCTTTATCTAAGGCGTTTAATGTTTCTTTGGTAAAAATAACTGTCGAACCAAGTTTTGAGTTGAGTTTTTCTAAATACGAAGCCGTATTAACTGAGTCAGCAATAACCGTTGCACTTAGACGCTTTTTCTCACCTATTACTCCCATAACAACCTGACCTGTATGCACACCTATGCCTATTTTGACATCATATAAACCTAGTGTTTTGCTATCTTGGTTAATGGTTTGAACTATTTTGTTAGCACAGTTCAATGCGATATCGGGGTTGGTGAAAATTGCAAGAACTCCATCTCCTAAATATTTATCTACAAACCCATCATACTCTCTTACTATTGGCCCTATAATGCCAAGGTATTTGTTTATAAAATTGAAATTATCAGACAGACTTAAAGTAAAACTTGTTTTGGTTGAGTTGCGTATATCTATAAACATTGAAGTAATTTCTTTTTGGATATTGCAACCCAGCGACAACTCTAACACACTCTTTTTGCCAAGGTGCTTTACAAACTGTTGTGGAAGATACTTTGAATATTCGTAATTGAGTTTTTCAAATAAATCTTTGTTTTGTTTGAAGTTATTGTTAATTTGGTTTAACCCTTTTTCGATACGCACAAAATCTTTGCCTGGGCTTACTTGTATTTTTTGCTTAGTGTAACCATTGGACAAAACGCCTACTGCGTTTTCTATTTTTTTAATGGGTTTTAAGATAGCTACAATAATCAAAAACAACAACGCAATATACACTAATGAAATACAGAATATTACCCAACCTAAATTTTTTCCACCGTTTGTTACGCTCTCTCTCGCTGCAAAGACTACGCTTTGTGAATTGTTGTCAACAACAAAAAAATATAGGCAACTCACAAACAACACAGTAAGAGGAACAATTGAGAAAAATAATTTTGTGGTGAGTTTTTTGTTTTTTAAAATAAACACAAACAATAAAACATTAAATACAAATGCCATAACTAGCAAGAATAAAGCGACATAAAATAATTTATCTGGCACAAACCTTGTCCCATTGTTTAACTTAAAGGCTTCAAAGAAATTACTAGACAAGGCAAAAAATGACAGCGAAAAGCCTATTGCAAATACAAAGGTTAAGATTTTTAAAAAGTGTGTTTTCATATATCTCCTTTTAAACTAGATTGCACAAAAAAACAAAAATTTTGCATAAAAACTTAAAGTAAAGCAAAACTACTATAAAGGAGAAAAGTATGGCAAAACAAAACAAAGCAAATAATGAGCTATTAATTGGGTTATATTACAACATAAAAACATCAATGCAAAATATCACAAACGTAATAGAAAAGGTGGAAGACAGTAGATTAAAAAAACTGTTGAAAGCACAGCTTGATGACTATACAAGATATCAAGACACAATAGAAGATTTGGCGCAAGTGTACAAAATTGATGTATTAGACAACAGCGTATTCAAAAAAGCACATATGTGGATTATGGTAAATATGGCTATGTTTTTTGACAAAAGCAACCGTAAAATTGCAAGTATGAACATATATGGCACAACTATGGGCGTAATTGACTTGATTGGGCTAATGTCTGACTGTAAAAAAGCTTGTAGTGAATTTATTGCTCTTGCAAATCAAATATTAGAGTTAGAACAATCTAACATACAAAACCTAAAACCATATTTATTAAAAGAAAACCAACTAAAAAAATCGAAGCAAACAAGTTCTTCTGAGCAATCAAAACCTGTAAAAAACATTAATCAAATAACCCCTAACAAAGACAACGATAAAAACTCAGACGAAAGTAGCCAAGATGACTTATATGGCAAGGAATAAGTTTTATGCGCAGTATTGCATATTTATGCATTTTAATTAATAAATATAAACAATTAAAGAAAGTAAAAAAAGCGTTGTTACAAAAAGAAAATAGTAATTATAACAAATAAAAACTCTATGTGTCTAACATAGAGTTTTTATTGTTAAGTAAATGATTTTATTGTTAAAAAGATTATCGTTCGTTAATGTTAATAAGAGATTTAACTTTTTTTATTAGGGAAACTTTTTTGTCAACACTAATATCTAGACTACTTACTCCTTTAAGCAAGTTGTCTATATCTTCGCGATCAAACTCACGGTTGTTAAGATAGCAACCAACGCCTTTGACTTTTACGATATCATAGCCAAAAGCAATAAGGCAATCTATATCTCTTGCGACAGTTTTACGGTCACACTTGATACCTATTAAGTTAAGTGTTCTTGCGATAACTGTCTGGGCTATTGGGTGGTTTCTATTTGAGCCTTCTTTAAGTATTTTTAGTACATATAATATAGTTTGTTTATACTTTTTCATACTACTCTCTTTTGTTTATTTAATAACTATATATTCTATATTTATTATGATTTTCCTTTATTTTGTTAGGCACAGATTTTTACTATTGGACAATAGAGTTTGTAATTGTAATAAAAATCTTCGGGAGCATTGATGTCATTACACACTGCACACAAATTAAAATACAATTTGTATCTTATTAGTTTTGACTTAGTATCATTAACAACTCCGATTGTATAAACTTTAATTATACGATCATATTTGTAAT
>JAZRTN010000184.1:0-15819 GCA_045652045.1 Clostridia bacterium | reverse complement strand
AGGGCTGGTTGCCAAGGGTTATACGACCCTGAGTGATGTGTATCATATTGATAGGGGATATTACAAGTTAGAAAAAGCTTTATCTAAACTCGGTGCTGATATAAAAAGAATTTAAAGGTGTTAGATGAAAACAAGTTCAAAAAGGCTATTAATAATATTAAGTGTGCTTGCAATAATCATATTGCTTATTGTCCTTAACTCTACAGTTTTTACTCTAAAAAAAGTTGAAGTCAACTTTTATAATACACAAGATCAATTAATCGAAGACAATAATACCTTAACACACTTTAACGAAGAATCAATTGATGATATTATTGATAGTGCTAAATTTAAATTTGGCAAAACTATATTTTTAATCAAAAAACAACCATACATAAATAGGTTGGAACTAAAAAATCCATACCTAAAAGTTATATCAATAACAGCACGCTTCCCAAATAAACTTGTTATAAAAGTTGCCGAAAGAGAAGTATTATACGCAACTCCACTTGCAAACAGCAAATACGCTTTGCTTGATGGCGAACTTAAAGTTCTAGAAATTGTTGATTCAATAGACGCATTTAGTTGTGTAGTTGTAGACTTGGAATTAGATACTCTACAAGCTGGAACTTTTGTTAAAGGCGAAAAGCAATATTCGATACTAAAACAATTTGCACCATGTATGCAAGTATGTACATTTAATACGCAAGAAACAATCGCTTTGGTAGAAAGTGTTTCGCTAGAATATGGTCACTTAACAGGTAGTCAAACAGAGCAAGGCTATTGGCTAAATATAAAAACTCGTACCCAAAACAAAGAGGGTAGTGCAGTTGCTGGTGTAAGCCTTCGTATAGAAGACTCAGCAAAAGACCTTGAAGATAAACTTTATAAAGCTTGGGTTGCATACAACACACTTTTAACTAGTGACGTATCAAAAACTCAATCTGGTACAATAACAGTGACTTATGACAATACAGGTGACACAGATTACAACGTTGTTTGGACTGCTTAGCCTATAAAATATCTAAAAAAAACGAACAGGGCAATGTTTTACCCTGTTTTTTAGTTTGTTTTTGTGCCGTTTGCGTATAATATAAAAATTTTAAAATCAACTTAAAAAAATTGACAATTTTTTTTGCTGTAATTATAATATTAATATAGTGATTTATAGTAGCGAAAGTGTAATCTTTTTACCCTTTTACCTACTTTTAACCTAAAGTAAAAGGCGGGACAAAATGTCAAAAACAGATGTCGCAATTTTAGATTTTGGTTCAGAAAAAATCAGTGTTATCATAGGTCGTCGTGATGTCAATAATACTTTCAGTATTAAGGGCGTTGGTGAGAGTGAGTATGCTGGTTTTATGAATGGCGAATTTTTACAACCAGAACAACTTAAACTTGCAATGGGCCTTGCCCTAAACAACGCAGAAGTAAATTCAAAAACAAAAATTAGCAAATTATATGTTGGCGTTCCTGCTGAATTTTCTTTTTGCGTATGTAAAAATATTTCTCAAACATATGCCCGCAGCAAAACTGTTACACAACAAGATATAGATGAGTTGTTTGATAGAGCCAATGACTTCAAACAGTTCAAAGGCCACACAGTTATCAACCAATCAGCTATATACTATGTTTTAGATGATAACGGCAAAGAAACAAATCCTCTTGGGCTTATCACTTCTAAACTTACAGGTTGCTTGTCATTTATTTTAGCAGAAAAAAGTTTTGTTAACTTAATCAATAGTTTCAAAGTCGACTTAGACTTAGAAAGAGTAGATTTTATATCAAGTGCTCTTGCAGAAAGTCTTTACCTATTCGATAGTGAGACAAGAGATAGATATGCACTGCTTGTAGATGTAGGGTATATTACAACAAGTGTGAGCTTGATTCGTGGTGATGGTATATTGTCACTAGCAAGTTTCTCAATGGGTGGTGGTCACATAACAGCCGACCTTATGGAATGTCTAAAAATCACCTTTGACCAAGCAGAAACATTAAAGCGTAAAATTGTGCTTAGCATCGAACCAACCGATGATGATGTATATGAAGCAATGATAGACGGAGCAGTTGTTCCTATCAAGGCAAAAACTGCTAACGAAATTGTTGAGTGTCGTATAGAAGAAATTGCAAAAAACATTTTAAAATGTTTATCGCTTTGTTCATACGAATACCCAGACTATATACCAGTCAGCCTAACAGGTGGTGGTTTGTGTTATTTAAAAGGTGCAAAAGACCTTTTATCTAAGCTAATCGGTAGAAATGTAGAAATGGTTGTGCCACCAGTGCCACAACTAAACAAACCACATTTCTCATCAAGCATCGGATTATTAGATGCAGCATTAAAACAAGAAGAAATTAACAACAGTCGCAAGGGCTTTTGGTCAAGACTAAAAGAAAAGCTTTTTGGATTCTAGGAGGAAAAAATGTATAATTCAAACAACAATATTAGTCAAGTAGCAAACATCAAAGTTATTGGTATTGGTGGTGGCGGCAACAACGCAGTTAACAGAATGGTTGCAGCAAATATCACAAGTGCACAATTTGTAGCAATCAATACCGACAAACAAGCTTTACTTATGAGCAAAGCAACACACCGTATCCAAATTGGTGAAAAACTTACCCGTGGTCTTGGTGCTGGTGCAGAACCAGAAGTAGGCCAAAAAGCCGCAGAAGAAAGCAAAGCTGTTATCACAGAAATGTTAAAAGGTTGTGACCTAGCATTTATCACAGCTGGTATGGGTGGTGGCACAGGAACAGGTGCAGCTCCAATTGTTGCTCAAATCGCAAAGGAAATGGGTATTTTAACTATCGCAGTTGTAACAAAGCCATTTAACTTCGAAGGCCGTCGTCGTATGGAAAACGCAGAAAAAGGTATCGAAAACTTAAAGAAATACGTTGATACACTTGTTATTATCCCTAACGACAAACTTCTAAGAATAGTTCCAAAAGGTACTCCAATCGTAGAAGCTTTCCGTTGTGCAGATGATGTATTAAGACAAGGTATCCAAGGTATCTCTGACCTTATCGTTAACCCAAGCTTAATCAACCTAGACTTTGCTGACGTAAGATCTATTATGAAAAACAAAGGTCTTGCTCATATGGGTATCGGTAGAGCAAAAGGCGAAAACAAAACAATTGATGCAGTTAGACAAGCTGTTCAAAGCCCATTGCTTGAAACAACTATCGAAGGTGCAACAGGTATCCTTATCAATGTTAAAGGTGGCCTAGACCTACCAATCGACGAAGTATACGAAGCAGCAGAACTTGTTAGAGAAGTTGTTGACCCAGACTGCAACATTATCTTTGGTGCAGGTGTAGATGAAGCACTTAGCGAAGAAGTAGAAATCACAGTTATCGCAACTGGTTTTACTGGTAGCAGACAACAAGCTCCAAAAACACCAGAATTCAATGCTTTTGCAAACAACAATGCAAATTTTGATAAAGACGAATATAGAGAAAATTTGCTAAACCGTCTAGAAGGTAAAGGTCAAGCTCAACCAGCTCAACCAGAACCAGAGCAAAAAGCAGAAGTAGAACAAGAACCAGCATCTTCAAGAGTAAGAATTGACGATGCAAACGTTCCTCCATTCCTACGTAGACTTACAAGAAAATAATTAAAATAAAAGAACCTAGTTGTTAGGTTCTTTTTTGTTTAGCTTACTATTTTTCAAAATAAAAAGCAGTATTTACACCGTAGTTTATTTATGTTAAAATATAATTATAGGAGTAAATTATGTTTTTTAGTTTTGGTAATCAGTTAACAGAACAACAACAAAGACACAATACCTTTGGTTTGCATTACAGATTGCTTAAAGGTGTTTGTAGAAACGGCAACTTAACCGAAAGACAAATTTTTGATGAGCTGTTTCCTATCATTGGTGACAAACATCGCCCAACAAGACTATATCGTTCTTTACAACGTATATCAGATGCGGGTACAGTTATTCAAAAAAAATACAAACGTACTTTTGAAGAGTTTTATATAGACCACAATAACCTTGCTATGATGAGCGAAAGTTATTATGACTTAGTGTGCCTTGCTAATATGAGAGATTTTGTTAAGTCGCACAATTTTCAACGCATAGACCAGGGTAGATATACAAGCATTTTAGTTAGTCTAGAAAAACTTCAAACAAGACTAGAACAGGGCGATAGTTTTTCTAACTGTCTACTTGGTCTTAAAAAGGGCGAGCTTGCAACTCACGAACAAATAGACCAAGCGTATATTAAATACTTTGGAGTTGATTTTAGAAATCTAGATAATGTGCCTAATAATATGTGGGACACTTTATCTGCTACCCATCAAGATGCAAAAAATGTGCTAGTTGATACATATAATCAAAATGGCGCTGATATTGCTTCTTATGATGATGACGAAACTATTAACTTAAAATGTTTTGATAGTATGTTAAAAACTATTGTTAGCTCAACTGAGCAAAACAAAGATCGTATGTCGCTTAACACTGCTGTAAAATATGTCAAAACTCACGAATTTAAAGATTATGAACCAGGCGAGCTTCCAACGCAAATATAATTAACAAAATAAGACAAGTTGTTTTAAGACTTGTCTTTTTTATTTGTTTTTAGCAACAACACAAAAATATACTCAATGTTACAATCATTATATGAAAGTATATATAGAACAAGTTTTTTTTAATAATTTTTTTATAGACTTTTTGTTAATAACATTAACAGCGTCAAGTCTTAGACAAAAGCTACATTTTTTTAGAGTATGCGTTGCATGTGTGATTGGCAGTATGTTTGCAATACTTTTGCCACTTGTATATGTTGAAGGGGTGTATTTGTATGTTGTAAAAATTGTGTGTGGGGTTATTATTTGTCTTGTTGCGAGTGGCACAAAAACTTTAAAAGATAACACTTTATTTTTTATCGTATTTTTAAGTTACACTTTACTTTTTGGTGGGTTGTCGTTTGCTTTGATATGTGCTTCGGGGGCGAGCGTTGATAGTTTAGGTCAAATTAGCTATTCGCTACCAATTTGGTTAGTTAATTTGATGCTTGTTTTATATTCGATATTTATGTTTAAAGTCATAAAAGTTTTTTATACCAAACAAAAAATATCTAACTTTAATTATAAATTAATACTAACCGTTTTAGGTAAGTCAAAAACAATTAATGCCTATCTTGATACTGGCAACACATTGGTTGATAGTATAACGGGTAAAGGGGTGGTCGTTATGAGTTTAAAAAACATAATTAAACTTGCTAAAATTAACCCCCTAGACATTATAACAAAACAACCAATATCGCGTTTAAAAAATGCCCATTATATAAATTATTCAACAGTATCTGGAAATAGCAGTATGTTAGTTTTTGAGCCAGATAGTATTGTTGATAAATCTAGCAATAAACCACTTAATTGCTTGATAGGGGTTAGTGTTGTTGGGTTGAATAATAATTTTGAAGCACTTTTAGGGCCAATGGCATTGTAGGAGGGGAGATATGAGTTTAAAACAAAAAATATTAAATTTATTAAACAGAATTTTTAATACAAATACCTTTATAGACAAAACAAAACTTATAGCATATATTTGTGGAACAGAAGCTTTACCACAACCCTTGGAGCCAGAAGAGGAAAAACTATTGTTAGAACAGTTAAGTAAAGGTGATGAAAAAGCTAAGGCAACTTTGATAGAACGCAACTTGCGACTTGTCATATATATATCAAAAAAATTTGAAAATACAGGTATTGATATAGAAGACCTTATTTCTGTTGGTTCAATTGGATTAATCAAAGCCGTGCAGTCTTTTAATTATGACAAAAATATAAAACTTGCAACCTACGCATCTAGATGTATAGAAAATGAAATATTAATGCATCTTAGAAAAGTTACAAAGCAAAGGGTTGAAGTAAGCCTTGATGAGCCGCTCAACTTTGATAAAGATGGCAACGAACTCTTGCTTGCTGATGTATTGGCAACAGAACACGACATTGTTAGTAAAGATATGGAACTCAACGCCGAAAAACAACTGTTGCTACAAGCAATTAATAACCTTAATCCAAGAGAACGTAGGATTATGCAACTAAGATTTGGTTTGTTTAATGAAGAAGAAAACACCCAAAAACAAGTGGCAGATATGTTAGGTATTTCTCAAAGTTATATCTCACGTATAGAAAAGAAAATTATAGATAGGCTCAAAAAAGACATATCTAAACTTGGCTAAATTTTTTACTTTGGTATAAAACTCTACAAAAACGGACAAGATATTTTTGAATATTTTGTTTTTGGAGGGTATTTTGTCAAGTAAAGTAGTTATTTGTGGTGTTAACACAGCACTTTTACCTAAGTTAAAAGGCAAAGAGATTGCAGAACTTATGACAAAATTAAAAACAGGTGACAAACAAGCAAGACAAATGTTTATTTTTAGCAATATGCGTTTAGTGCTTAGTGTTGTACAAAGATTTAACGTAAATAAAGATAATATGGACGACGTGTTTCAAGTAGGTTGTGTGGGACTTATCAAAGCTATGGAAAACTTTGATGAGGGTTTTAACGTAAAGTTTTCTACCTATGCAGTGCCTATGATTATTGGTGAAATTCGTAGATTTTTAAGGGATAATACCAGTGTAAGAGTTAGTCGCAGCCTTAGAGACATTGCGTATAGAGCCTTACAGTCCAGAGAAAAACTCTCTACCGACACATATAATGCAAGGGTAGAAGATATAGCCAAAGACATAGGTGTTTCGCTTAGCGATGTTTTGTGTGCGCTTGATGCTATAAGTGACCCCATTTCTTTATTTGAGCCAGTATACAATGATGGCATTGATACAGTGATGGTTATGGAACAAATAAAAGACACAACCAATACTAGTGAAAATCTGATTGAGCACGTAGCTTTAAGAGAAGCAATCTCAAAACTAGGTAAAAGAGAAAGAGATATTTTGAGACTAAGATATTTTCTTGGTAAAACTCAAATTGAAATTAGTGAACAAGTAGGCATTTCACAAGCACAAGTGAGTAGGTTAGAAAAAAATGCCTTGCAAGAATTAAAAAAATCACTTTAAAAAGCAAAAGCACCTTTTTAGGTGTTTTTTTGTCGAATTAATACATATTAAGCATATTATTGGCATATATATTTACAAAAACAAGGAGCGTATTTTGGAAACTTCCTTTTTAGAAATGCGCCTAAAAGAAGTAATCAATGTGGTTGATGGTAGGCTTTTGGGGCATATAGTAGATATGGTGTTTGATATAAGAACAAGTAGAGTGCTTGGTTTTGTTGTGCCAGCAAGCAAAGGTTTTTTTAGTGTGTTTAAACCCAGCCAAGAAATTTTTATCCCCTACAATAATATTTGTAAAATAGGCGAAGATGTAATGCTTGTCGAATTATATAATCTGCCCAAACAAACCCGTTCAAAAAAGAATGTGGGAGTCTTGAATAAACAACAAAAACAACAGCAAGAAACGCAAGAAAAAGTAATAGAACTAGACAAAGATTTTTCTACAAAAATCAAAGACGATGTTTTTAATAACGAAGGGTAGTTGTCTAAAAATATTTTACTTGAAGCAAACTTTGTGGTATACTTATTAAGTACTTAGGAGAAATATTATGAAGTGTATTTATTGTGGCTATGAAGATAGCAAAGTTATAGATTCAAGATCAACAGATGAGCTAAACTCAATCAGACGTCGTAGGGAATGTTTAAAATGTGGTAAGCGTTTTACTACTTACGAAACAGTAGAAACAGCTCCAATTTTGGTTATAAAAGCAGACAATTCGCGCCAACCATTTGATTCGCAAAAAATCAAACGCGGCATTATGAAAGCTTGTGAAAAAAGACCTATCACAATCAACCAAATTGATGAGATGGTAAGTGGTATTGAAAAACGCATCGCAAACTCACTTGAACAAGAAGTTAAGAGCGTCTACATTGGCGAACTTGTTATGGAAGAACTAAAAAAGACAGACGAAATTGCTTATGTTAGATTTGCAGCTGTATATCGTAAGTTTAAAGACGTAACTACTTTTATAGAGTTTTTAAACAATATGTAATTATAATATTGCTATTAACACACCTATTTTAGGTGTGTTTTTTTTGTGTTAAAATTGCTTTGTAAACAATATAAATATACTATGAATAATATCAGTGTTTTAGAAAATCACTTTTCTCTTTCCAATGCTCAAATTAATAAGTTATACCAAATAGTTGGTTTAAAAGGTGAGTTTAAAATAAGGCGTAGACTACTTGATTTTGGCTTTGTTAATACGGATATTAAAGTACTGCAAAAATCAAGTTTAAAAGGCGTGTGTCTTGTAGAGTTAAGAAATTATGTCATAGCTCTTAGAGAGAGCGAAGTTGCAAATATAATAGTAAAGGACGTTTGATGGAAAATACTATTGCGCTAATAGGTAACCCCAATACGGGCAAGACAACCTTATTTAATCATTTAACCAAAAGTTTTGAGCATGTGGGCAACTGGCATGGTGTTACTGTTGATACAAAACAATCTCATTTTATGTTTGAAGGTGATAAGTATTCGGTAGTAGATTTGCCTGGTATATACAGTTTGAGTGCTTATAGTTTTGAAGAGAATATAAGTATTGAATATTTATATCAAAACCAACATGCAAAAATTTTTAATATATGTGATGCAAACAACTTAACAAGAAACTTATATCTTACCTTGCAACTACTAGAAGCTGGGTTTAAACCAATACTTATAATTAATTTTATTAAAGATTTAAAGCGCAAAAACATAACTCTTGATATAAACAAATTATCTGAGTCTCTTGGCATTAAAGTGCTTTGTTTGGATAAAAATATAAAAAATACTGCGATCTCAGCCCTTAAAACGGGTCTAAAACGGCCGCAAGATAAAATTTTGAACAAATACTTGTCAAAAATTAATACCGATTATATTGAAGATTTGATTGTTAAAAATTGTGACGAGATTGGAATTGATAAAAAATTTTGTGCAATCAAACTTTTAGAGTATGACAAAACAATTTATGATTTGCTTAATCTAACCGAAAACCAAAAACAACTTTTATCAGGGTATATAAGCAAAACACCTGATGCCTATATTACAATTGCAAAATTACGTTATGAGTTTATAGAACAATTAATTAGCCAGTGTGTTATATCAAACAAACAACACGTCTATGCAAAGTATAAAGTGGACAAGATTATTTTAAATAGGTTTTTGTCTCTACCTATTTTCTTTTGTATACTGGGTTTAATATTTTTTTTAACTTTTGTTGGTATAGGTAGTTATTTTTCTGATTTAATCAAAGTTTTCATCAATCAAACTATTGGTGGTGGGATTAATAAGTTTTTATTTAAAATAAAAGCTCCACTATGGATAGTTGATATGATAAATGTTTGCGTTATTAATGGTGTAGGTGGGCTTGTTAGCTTTGTACCACAAATTGCTTTGTTATTTTTGTTTTTATCAATATTAGAAGATAGTGGCTATATGTCTAGGCTTGCATTTAGCTTAGAAGATATTTTTAAAAAAGTTGGTTTGTCTGGTAAAAGTGTTTTTACTTTGCTTATGGGTTTTGGTTGCGCAACAAGCGCAGTTTTGACAAGTAGGAACTTATCCGATAAAAATGCAAAAATTAAAACGGCAATAATAACACCACTTATGAGTTGTAGCGCAAAACTACCTTTGTATGCAGTTTTAGGTGGTGCGTTTTTTGGCAAAAATAATATATGGTTGATATTTTTAATGTATGTTATAGGGCTTGTTGTATCTCTTATTATGTCTGTTGTTTTAGAGCGTACGGTTTTGCCTAGCAAAAATCAGTCTTTTATGTTAGAATTCGCTCCATATCGATTTCCCAGTATAAAAAGAATTTTAAAACTAATTGTAAACAACATTAAGCAATTTTTACAAAAAATATCTTCTATTGTGTTTGGGCTAAGTATAATTATTTGGATTTTGCAAAACTTTACTTTCAAATTCTATTATATTCAATACGATTTATCAAAAAAAAGTATGCTTCAAGTATTATGTGAGATATTAGCTCCAATATTTGCTCCTATCGGCCTTAATAACTGGGGTATAGTAGCTAGTTTAATCGTAGGTATTGTCGCAAAGGAAATGATAGTCTCAACGCTTAGTATTATTAACAAAGCCCCTTCTTCCAACCTTATCTCTTCGCTTGGTGCAACTTTTATTGTGTCAACATCAGTCATAAAGCTTACTCCAATTACTGCATTTGTGTTTATGTTGTTTAGTTTGCTTTATTGCCCGTGCCTTTCTACTATAAGTGTGCTCAATAAAGAAATAGGCTTTAAATGGACAGTGTTTTGTGTAATTAGTGAGTTTGTTTTAGCGTATAGTGTGTGTCTTGTTGTTTTTAATATGTATCTATTGTTTACGACAAGTTATACTTTAAGAGCCATTGTATCAATATGCGTATTTGCAATGATAGTGTTGGGTATAATAAAAACAATCAAAACCTTAAAAACTAAATCTTGCAAAAATTGTTCCAGTTGTACAAAAAAATGTGATAAATTTAATCAATAACTTTGTTGCCTAAACGGTGTTATTGTGTTACAATATTTCAGAGGAAAATTATGAAAAAACCATTAGTAGCAGTAGTAGGAAGACCAAACGTCGGTAAAAGCACATTCTTTAACAAAGTTTGTGGCAGACGCATAAGCATTGTAGAAGATATGCCAGGTGTAACTCGCGACCGTATATATGCAGACGCAGAGTGGTGTGGCAATCACTTTACAATGATAGACACAGGTGGTCTTGATTTTGAAAATAGAAATGATGAAATAAACAAAAATATCTTTGCACAAGCTGAGATAGCTATCGACCTTGCAGATGTTATAATGCTGTTTGTTGATGGTAGACAAGGCGTTACAAGTTCTGACTTAGAAGTAGCTGACTATTTAAGACGTAGCAAAAAACCAATCGTGCTTGTAGTAAATAAGATTGACAATAACGAAGTAGAAAAAACTTATGACTTCTACGAACTTGGTCTTGGTGAACCTTTTGCTGTTTCAAGCGAACAAGGAAAAGGTATCGGCGATGTATTAGACGAAGTTGTAAAACACTTTAAAGTAAAGGTAGAAAAGAACCCACTAGAAGACGCAGTAAAAATTGCGATAGTAGGTAGACCAAACGCGGGCAAAAGCAGTATTACAAATAGACTACTTGGCGAAGATAGAGTGGTAGTAAGTAATGTTGCGGGTACAACTCGTGATGCAATAGATACTCCTTTTAAATATGATGGCAAAGACTATTTACTAATAGACACAGCTGGTATGCGTAAAAAGAGCGCAATAGAGAAAGGCTCAGTAGAGCGTTATAGTATATTACGTTCACTTGACGCAATTGAAAGAGCAGATATAGTTTTAATAGTTGTCGACAGTGTAGATAGATTGACAGAACAAGACGTAAGAATTATCGGTTATGTTCACGAACAAAACAAACCAAGCATAATTGTTATGAACAAGTGGGACTTAATAGAAAAAGATGATAAGACAATTAACAAGTTCGAACAAAAATTATCCGAAGACTTAAAGTTTATGGATTATTATGTTTCTCTGTATGTTTCAGCCTTAACTGGTACAAGAGTAACAAAAATAATGCCAACAGTTGTCAAAGTATTAGAAAATGCTTCAAGACGTATAACAACAGGTGTTTTAAACGAAATCTTGCACGAAGCAGTGGCAGTCAAAGAGCCTCCTACAAAAAATGGCCGCAGACTAAAACTTCTTTTTGCAACACAAGCAGGTGTCAAACCTCCAACTTTTGTTATATTTGTTAATGATCCAGACCTAATGCATTTTTCATATCTTAGATATATCGAAAACTGTATAAGAAAACACTTAGAATTAGATGGTACTCCAATAAAAATTGTTTTAAAAACTCGTAGCGAAAAAGAAGAATAATAAATGGTAGTTTTAAAGTATGTATTACTAATAGTAGGTTCTTACCTTATTGGTTCTATCAACTTTGCTCGTCTACTTGGTAGATTAAAAAAAGTTGATATTACAAAACAGGGTAGTGGCAATCCAGGAACCATGAATATGATTAGAAACCAAGGTTTAGGTCTTGGTATTTTAACTTTGCTATTAGACATGCTTAAAGGCGCTATCCCAGCAACTTGTGGTTTTTATTTGTTTGGTGGGATACCAGGCGCTACCGAAGCCTATGGAGCTCAAAGTATGATAGCTCTATACACAGCAGGTATAGCAGTTATTATTGGACATATCTGGCCTATTTACTATAAGTTTAAAGGTGGCAAAGGCGTTGCGTGTGTACTAGGTGTATTCGCAGTTGCCAACCCAGTAGCCTTTGTTATAGTGTTTGTACTAGACTTAATATATTTGCTATTCTTTGATTATGGCTCAGTGTTTTCATTTATAATAGTTACAGCACTTACCGTAATCGAAGCTATGCGACCAGAATATAGAGGCAACCTTGCATTAAGCTTGCTTTTGTTTGCAATATTCTTCCTAATATGGTTTGCACATAGACAAAATATTTTTAGACTACTACTTGGTAGAGAAAACAAAGTTAATATTAAAGCAAGCCTTAGAAAAATTAAGAAAAAGATAGAGCAAAAACGTGAACTAAAACGTAAAAACTCTAACGAAATGGGTTAAAAATAAAGCTCCAATTATGTTTGGAGTTTTTTTATTTGTTTAAATAAAATTTTTCATATAACCCCAACTTTTAGCATATATTTTAGTATATACAAAATGGAGGGCAGTATGAAACCGTACAATATATATGAAGATATCGCAAAACGCACAAATGGAGATATATATCTTGGCGTGGTAGGACCTGTAAGATGTGGAAAGTCTACCTTTATAAGCAAGTTTATTAATACCTTAGTTTTGCCTAACATACAAGACAAATATGACAAAGAGCGAGCAATAGATGAATTGCCACAAAGCGCAGATGGCAGAACAGTAATGACAACCCAGCCAAAGTTTATTCCTAACGAAGCTGTCAAAATAAATGTCCAAGACAACATTAGCCTAAATGTAAGACTTGTAGATTGCGTGGGTTATATGATAAAGGGTGCAATGGGTCAAAGTGAAGGTTCAAAGCCACGCCTTGTCAAAACTCCTTGGAGCGAAACAGCTTTACCGTTTGAACAAGCAGCCGAAATCGGCACAAAAAAAGTAATCTCAGACCATTCAACTATCGCAATCGCAATGACCACAGACGGCTCTTTTAGTGAAATAGATAGACAAAACTATATCGAAGCCGAAGAGAAAGTAATTAATGAACTAAAACAATCTAACAAGCCATTTGTTATAATCCTCAACACATCAAAACCCCAAGAAGACTCAACTCAATCGCTAGTGCAAACGCTTAAAGCAAAATATAATGCACCAGTATTGGCTCTTAACGTGTTGGAGTTAGATCAACAAATGGTAGACCAAATATTTGCTAATATCCTAAATGAGTTTCCTTTGGTATCGTTGCAAGTAAAAATGCCTAAGTGGATGGAAGCGCTTAGTTTTGATGATGAGATTATACAAGAAGTAGTCAAAGAAGCCAAAGCGCTAGTAGATTCTGCAAACAAGGTTGGCCAAATCGACACTACAAAAATTGCATTTAGCGAAAGTAGTATGTTTGAACCACTAAGTATTAATAATATCCGTATGGGCGAAGGTGTGGCTGATATGAACATTGTTCCAAAGCCAGACTTGTTCTATCAAGTGTTAAGTAGTCAATGTGGTTATGAGATTAAAAATGACTATCATTTAATAAGCTACCTAAAACAATTAGCTCACGCAAAATGTGAGTATGATAAAATCAAAGATGCTTTAATACAAGTAGAACAAAATGGTTATGGGGTAGTAAGTCCTCGTATGGACGAAATAAAATTAGAAGAGCCAGAAATTGTAAAACAAGGCTCACGTTATGGCGTCAAATTGAAAGCCTCAGCGCCAAGTTTGCACCTGATGAAAGTTGATATCCAAACAGAAATTAGTCCGGTTGTAGGCACAGAACAGCAGTCACAAGATATTGTTAAGTATCTACTGAAAGAGTTTGAAAACAACCCTCAAAGTATCTGGCAAACCAATATGTTTGGAAAATCTCTACACAGCCTAGTTAGTGAAGGATTAAATACTAAACTTGTCCAAATGCCAATCGAAGCCCAAAACAAAATGCGTAAAACTCTTGGCAGAATAGTAAATGAGGGCAAGGGTGGTATTATCTGCATCTTGTTATAATAACAAAAAAGAACTCTATATCAATAGGGTTCTTTTTTAACTTTATTTAGTTTTTATAAGCTAAGACTTCGCAGTTTTTTAGTTTGTAATTTTCATAATTATTATCTTTTGGTTCTCCCTCAAAATAACATCTTGCATAAATACAAAATCCTGCGTGTGTAACAACTAAAACGTTTTTGTTTTTGTATTTTGTTACAATCTCATCAATAAAATCTTTAATTCTATTTCTGAAACTATTTAAAGATTCTATGCCATAAAGTGTTTCTTCTGGGTCATTAAAGTTAGGCCAAACTTTTATCTCACTATTTAGTTTGCCTTCAAGTTCTCCATTATATCTTTCTATTAATCTGTTGTCAGCAACAATCTCTCCATCATAAATTAATTGGGCAGTCTTAAATGCTCTTTTTAATGGGCTTGAAAACACTTTATCAAACTTTACACCTTTTAGTTTTTCTTTAACTATTAGAGCTTGTTCTATGCCTAGATTATTAAGCTCCATATCAATGTGGCCTTGGATTCTTCCAATTTTATTCCAGTCTGTTTGACCATGCCTTACAAAATAAATCATATTTTACCTTTTTTTAAAATAATAATTATATTAAATACAATTGTTTTGTTTGCTGTTATAAGTCAAATACTCTCACAAAGAAATATTCATTTTCTATTTCGCAAGTGTTTTTGATTTCGTGGAATACCCCTTTCGGGAAGATAAAGAAATCGCCAGGTTTATAATCATATTCGCTATCGGCATCTCTTACAGTGCCTGTACCTTTTATAACAAACATAATTTCATTTACATTGTCGTGATTGTGCCAAGCATACATATTGCCACTAGGCAAATACCCATATGTGACGCCTTGGTAGTTTTTGATTTCTGTATCATTTACAAATAGTTTTCTGCTACCACTTCCACCGTGGGCTTGTTCTAAATTAACACTTGCGCCACTTTTTTTAATAACTTTCATATTATTCCTCTACAACTTGTTTTGTAGATTTTGTTTTAGTTTCTTTAAGTAGTTTTTGAGCATTTGCCTTAACTGTTGCTTCCAAAGTTTTTGCAAAGTCATAACCATCATCAATTGTTTGTATGCCTAAATTAATGTGGCTATGTCCAACAGGCCATAATTCAATAAATGCAGATACTCTGCAAGCATTTTCGTTATTTGAATCAAAAATTGATTTTGCACAATGTATAGACATATTTCCAGAAACTTTTTCGATTGAGTAGTTTACATACTTTGTAGCAAAAGCACCGTATCTAATTATAACTCTCTCGTTAGTTAGGCAAGCATAATAATTGTTGCTGCCTTTTATAGCACAGAACAAAACAAATAATGTAATCAATAGTAATACGCCACCGCCAATAAGTATGGCAAACCAAGGGAATCCAATATATCCTGTTGTTGTATAAGAATCTCCATACCAACCTTTACCTACATATTTGTAAGGTAGAGTAGCTGCCAAAATACTAAACAACACTGTTACAAATGTTGTCAATATTGCAGGAACAATAATCTTTTTTAAAATAAAAGTCCTTTTTGTTGCCTTGCTGGTTGTGATAATTTTTTCATTATCATTTAAAACTTTTTCAAATTTGTCATTGTAATTAACTTTTTCCATAACATATCTCCTCTGCTTGCAGTTTATCATATAATAAA
>JAZRTN010000183.1:0-10898 GCA_045652045.1 Clostridia bacterium | reverse complement strand
TTGCCTGTCTTTTTGCAACAAGCACAGTTGTATTTTTCTTACAAACAATTACCATAGTTGTAATTGCTAAACCAAATATAGCAAAGTTTAAGATAATGTTTTTAAAATCTAGGAAAGAAAATTGGAAAACATTACCTACTTCTCTACCAAGTTTTAACATATCAAAACTAAATATATCACCAAATACTTTATACAATGTTATATTAACAACATTAAGCACTAATTGTATAAGCAAGAAAAATCCTGCCATAACACCTTTGAATTTGTTAGTAGGTACAACAAATACAATAGCTGCAAATATAACCATAATTGCTAAGTCAAATAACATATATTTTGGAAGGAACCCAAAACCTATATATAAAAATTGTGTGATTTCAAAAATAAAACCAAATATTATATAAACCACAGGCAACAAATATGAACTAACTTTCATACTAGCTGTTGCACTTTTGGTCTTTACTGTGTCCATACAAGGCCTCCTTTGTAACAGTTTATTTAAAATAAATTATTTTGTCTTTTTGCAACAAGTTCTCTTTTTCTTGTTTTCTACTAAATCTCTGTCTAATGTAGCCATCATAAATTCTACATCAACGCCGTGAGCCATAGCTGCTTGTTCAACAGTTTCCATTTGACTCATTGGGCAACCAAAACAGTGAAGACCAAAGCCACTCAAAATTTCTTGTGCGTTTGAATATTTTGATAAGATTTCGCCTACTGTCATATTTTTGTTAATTTTCATAATATACTCCTAAAAAATTAATACTTATATATAATAGCATACATTAATTTAATTTGCTACCACAAATTTTGCAGAACCTTGCGTCACCTTGGTTTTTAGTTCCACAAGCTTTACAAACTATTACGTCACCGACACTACTACCACAGCTAGAACAGAACCTTGCGTCCATACCCACCCTTTGGCCACAAGTCATACAAGTTTTGTATCTGACTTCGTTTGGCATAGGTACTTCGTAGATTTCGTCTGGCATAAATTCGTAATAATGATCATCTTCTACTACAAAAGGTTTTCTAGCTTTTGGCTCGCCTACAAATTCTTTTAGGCTATCTATCATCTTACCCCTTTCGATATACTCGTTAACACTAAGGTTTGGTTGAGGGGTTACGATTGATTTATTTATACCAAGCAAGTTAAGTTCTTCGCCCGAAGTAGCAGAGGCACTTTCGTTGCGATTTTGCAATATACCAGCTTGGCTTGAACCGAGAATATTAGGCGCTGATGATAATGGTGAGTAGTTTTGCTGATTAGATTCAAACTTTTTGGTATAAGACTCATACAACTCTTGTGCTGACGCATTAGAACGTGCAGGCTGTGAGCCTTGACCACCATAGCCCAAGTTAATAACAGAGTCTGTATTAACACTAGCTTCTTTTTCGCCTTTGGTTGTAACTAGTACTGGTTCTTTTTCTTTTACGCCTTGTTTTTCAGGTTCTTGCTTTGTTTTTGGCTTATCAAATTCTGTTTCTTCAATAAGCACTGAGCTTTCTTGATAATTGTCTGGAAGGTCAATGTTTGTAATCTTAATATCGCTATATGTTACACCATATGCTTTTGTCTTTTTGTTTACTTTTTGAATAATGTCTTGCATAGTGTCTTCGCTAATGTTTTGAAGACTGTGCAAAGTAAACTTTTCACTAAGCAACACATCATACATAGCATACCCTAACACTGCTGACAATTCGTTGATAGCATCTTTCTTTTTTAAATAAGCATAGTCATTAAGCAAAGCTGCAAGTGCTTTTTTGACATCTTCTATTTTTATACTAAATGTACCAGATACTTTTACTTTAACTCTTACGTCAAAATCTTGTACTGTAATTTTGTACGGACATTTGAAAAGATTGTTTTCTAATTTAGAAGTGTTAATAAAGTAAACATCTGCGATAACTGTTTTTGGTGAGACTGTTCCTTTTTTTGTTTTGATATCTTTTGCATATTGCATAAGACGTGGGGTGTTGATTTTGTCAACTTTATATTTTCCACTAGGTAAAATGTCACATATTTTGTCTAGGTGAACTAGCGCACAAAAGTAACCTTCTTCTACCATCAGGTCTGAATTAAGTTTTAACTCTCCGCCTTTTAAATCGCACATTTCGATAAGTTCTTCGTGTGAAGCATTATCTAGCGAGACGGACTTACCCATAAGTTTTTTGAAAAATCCCATAAAAAACAATTCCCACTGTATTTTGCATACTTTCCAGTATATGTAAATAATAACACATTTTTTTTTAAATTTCTAGTAATATATTAAATTAATTATATTAATATATATGTTTTTTTGTAAATGTTTTAAATGGGTATACTAAAACGTTTGGGTCAATCATAAAATATTTATCATAGGAGGACAACATGTATAATGTAACCGATATAATTTCTAAACCAGTGATAAACCTATACAATGGCACTTGCGAAGGCACAGTTAAAAATATTTGCTTTGACGAAAACTTAACCAAGGCACAATATTTAATATTGTTTAGTGATAGCCAAGATGAAGAAACTCTGCTTGATATAACCAAGGTGTTCCACATAGGCGATAGCGCAATAACAATAAAAAACAGTGAGGGCATTACCCCACTACTTTTTGCGCCAAAAGTGACATATAACAACCCTATTAACAACATTGTGTATTCGATTGAAGGCAATAGTCTAGGGTATGTTAAAAACCTCATACTATCACAAAAGTTTAAGTTAGAGACTATACAGACAGAGCAAAGTGATTATAGTGCAAAGAGCGTTGTTAGTTACAATCACGACAATTTGATTATAAATAATAGTGGTGTAAAATTTTTAAAAACAAAACCAAAAATCACACGCCCTAAACAAAACAATGTTGTAAGCATATTACCAAAGATTGATTTGCCAAAAATCACTTTTCCAAAAATTGAAGAGGTGGCACTTGAAACAGTAAGACCTAAGCAAAACTTTAAAATCAGCACCAACCCTCTTCCACAAAGAATTGTAAGCAACCAAAACTTTTTGATAGGTAGAAAAATGTCAAAGACAATTTATGGTATCAACAACGAAATTATTATAAAAAAAGATAATCTCATAACAGACAAAACTATTCAAAATGCAAAACTACACAATAAACTCGTAGAACTTGCTGTATTTAGCAAGATTAGAGAAAATTTGTAAATAAAAAAACACCTAAGATGTTTAGGTGTTTTTTTTGTTTATTAGTCATTTAAAGAATTTAACAAATCTTCCATTTCGTTGCTGATATCGTCGATATCGTCATTTCCAGAAGAAGACTTTTTAGCGGCAGGTTTTGCAGCGCTTGATTTAGTTAAAGTTTTCTTTGCTGGCGCAGCTGGTTTTGCAGCTGGCTTTGGTGCAGCTTTTGGAGCTGGTTTTTCCTCTTCAACTTCTTCCTCTTCTACTTCTGGCTCTGGCGCTGGCTGTGGAGCTGGCGCTGGTGCAGGAGCTGGAGCTGGAGCTGGTTTTGGCTCTGGCGCAGGTTGAGGTGCTGGAGCTGGCGCTGGGGCTGGTTGTGGAGCTACTGGCTCTAAGTCAGCCGCTTGCATCTTTTTACCCTCATCATCATTGTCAGAGTTGTCTATTTTTGAAATAGTTGTATTTATTTGATTTTCAAATTCTTGTTTTTGTTTGAATAGGTTAGCGTTTTCTTCTTCGATTTTCTTTTGAAGATCATTAATTTCGTCTTGTGTTGGTTGACCAGGTTGAACCGGTTGTGGAGCTGGCGCTGGGGCTGGTTGATTAAACATTGTTGGAACAACCTCAGGTTTTGCTTCTTGTGCACTCTCTACACTTTCGATAATTGATTTTTGTTTTACGTCTTCAATGTTTGCATTTGCTGAACCTTGTTGATCATATAGATATTCAGGGATAGCTTCTTGGTCGTTATCATATAAACCTTTTGCTTCTACTGATTTATCTGCTTTAAGTTCGATATTACCAATCAAACTTTCAACGTCAAGTTTGTCAGTTTGGAAAGTTTTAAGAAGTTCTTTTAACTCTTCGTTTTCTACACTAAGTCTTTCTACTCTTGCTGCTGTTGATTTTTGAGCAACCTCTGCAAGTTTTTTGTAAAGGATGTTTGCATAGTTTTTAAACTCTAACAACATTGCAGATTCAACAGATTGACGTTTTTGTTCAATTTCTTCTTTTCTCTTTGCAACTTCTGCATCAAGTGAAGCTTGTTCTTCTTTGAACTTAGCTGCTGCTTCGTCACTGTCTTTTTCCATTTGTTGTTGTTTTTTGATTTCATCAGAAAGTTGTTTTCTGATGTAGTTACTTTCAATTCTGTTTGTAGATGCTTCTTGTTGAGCTTTCAAACTTTCTAAGTTTTCTCTACTAGCTTGAAGTTTTCTTTGATAGTCTTTTTCGGTAGCGTCGTAGTTTTTAGCAAAGTTTTCTTTTTCTGATTCAATTTGTCCACATTCTTGTTGTAATCTTCTACGGTTACTGATATATGTTTCGCACTCTTTCATAGCTCTTTCTAATACAAGTGAGCCGTTGATACCAAGTTCTTCGAAGTCGTAACTTTCTGTTTCGATTGAGTTTTCTCTTGCTTTTTCCAACTCTTGTTGTTCAAGCCAAGCACGTTTTTCTAGGTATTGTTGTAAGATAGGAATACCAGAAGCAATCTCTTTCTTAGTAAACAATATTTCGTAGTCTACATATGCAGGTAGTGTTGCAACTGCACGAGTTAGGTTTTGTTCGAAAATGTGGAAGTTTTCGTACAAGTCGCCGTGGATTGCATTTTTCCAGCTACGAACAATAAGTATAAACAATGCACTGATTAAGAATGTAACAGCAGGGATAAGTGCTGCTCTAAACAATGCAAGTGTAACTGATGTTGAACTATCTACAACGCATAGACCAAAAATAAATGCTATAAAACAGATAAGTCCTGTAAACACATAGAAGTTACTAAGGTTACGTTCAATCAAACTTGTTCTTAGAGGTTTTTCTACGCAAGTGTCAAGGTTGATGTATTTTGTTGGAACTTCTTCTCTGTTTAGCATAAACATTTGCCAACGGTTACGTAAAACACGAGGAACCTTTTTCATTTTAGCGTTAAACTCTACCAAATTCTCATCATTAATAAACGGTTGTTTTGAAAAGTATTTGTTGAATTTATCAATACTTTTTAGAACTCTTGTTTCGTAAGAACTTCTAATACTTTGAATAATAACAATGATTGCAAGCAATGTAATGCCTAGTGCAATAAGTCCGATATATTGCATACCAAGCTTGGTTGCTGCATATTCAATTCCGTCTGCAACGATATTAAATATGTTCATAATTTTCTCCTTAGGTCTATTTTATGCAGTTAGTATAACACAAAAAAAATATATTTACTAATAATTTAAATATTTATTTTGTACTTTTTTTAAAAAACTTTAACTAATTTGTTGTGATAAAAAGAATATATATATACTTGGTCGATAGGTTTTCCTGTTGCGTATTCGGTAGCAAGTTTGTACAACTTCATTTGCAAATCATATTTTTCGACCAATTGTTCAGGTGTTTGAGTCTTGGTTGTCTTGTAGTCTATAAGAATATTTTTATCACCCAAGATAACAAGGTCAATAACACCCTGCAACAAAACTTTATCTTCTAATGTTGAAGATTGGATTAGTTCCTTGTAAGGAACATACATCATAAATTGTTTTTCTTTTAGCACATTGGTTGTATCAAAAGCTTGTAAAGCTTTGATTGCGTTTAAGATTTTGTTTGGCTCTACCTTTTTTAAATACTCCACTTCAAAAACCTTGTCGGATATTAGGTTGTCGACTAGGTCTTTAACTTGTGAAATAGTTGTATAGCCAAAATCGGCATGTTGCATAACGGTATGATATGCTGTGCCTAGTTTTGCATAATCGGTATCTTTGTTTGTATTATGCTCACCCAATGCAAAAAGTTTTGGCTGTAAGTTAATACTCTCATAACCATCAAATGCAGTCATAAGCGAAGTAACTGAGTTTTTTAGAGCAATTGTTGTACTGTCTAGATATTTGTATGGTTTGTTTAGATAGTTGTCAATTTGTTCAAACAACTCTTTATCTATCTTAGTGTCGTCAAAACTTGTTTGGTTAATTTGTGTTGTTAAATCAAAGTCTTGCTTATCAAAAACTTTTACTTCCAAAGGTCGTGTTTCATTATTGATAACCATTGATTTTGTGCCCATAGTCAATGATTTTAGCGCAGCACTTCCTAAGCTTGGCAAAATCCAATCTAAATAGTTATTGCTGTGTTGAAGCTCATATTCGCTTGCGTATGGGTTTATTTTTGTAATGTCTGTTTTGCCTACTACATACAAATGGTTTTTTGCTCTTGATAAAGCAACATACAATAGTCTTGTTTCTTCTAAAATTTCACTTTGTTTTATGTTGAATAAAATAGCTTTTTTGGCGACGGTATCAAACTTTCCTCTGGTATCTGTATCGTAATAGTTAATACCTAGTCCCAAAGTTTTATCTTTTACAATATCTTCCCTACTGCTTTGGTTAGAGAATTTTTCACCAGCGCCTACTAAGAAAACAATGTTATACTCTAAGCCTTTGCTAGAATGTATAGTATCTAATCTTACACAATCATCAACAGCGATAATACTGCTATCTGTAACGCTATCTTTAAGGTAGTTATCTACATAGTCAAGGTAGCCTACCAAATCATTATTGTAACTAGAACCACTAAAACTATCAATAAAGTCATTGATTAAGCTATGTCTATCTCTACCACCTGGAAGTGCAAGACAATAGTTTAAAATACCAAAGTCTTTTTCGATTTTTATAAGCAGTTCATAAATAGACATATACTTGCTATCTTTTCTTAAATACTCAAAATACTCATTAATATCTCTAAGTCTCATGGCAAGGTTGTCAGAGTTTTCTTGATAGCTTAGATATGCTTGATAGAAGTTTTCTTGTTCGGTTTGTTTTCTAATAGTGATTAACTCGTCAAAGCTAAACCCTACTAAATCGTGTGACAATACTGTCGCCAAAGAAACATCATCATTTGGGTTGTTTATAATTTTTAGTATACTAACTAAAAACATAATATCTGCGTTGTCAAAAAGGCTTTCCTTTAAGTTTGCGCTAACGGGAATATTGTTTTTAATAAGTAATGTAGCAAACTCTTTTAAGGTGTTACGGGTACGACACAAAATTGTAATATCTTTGTAACTAATCTTGTGAGAAGATTTTTTCTTAGCATCATATATTTCGTATCTACCTACAAGCTCTGTAATTTTTTTAGAAACAAACATTGCTTCAAGTTGTTTTGAAGAAACTTCGTCATCTAAGATATCTTGCTTAATATCATACACGCCTTGTGGAGGTTCTTCTTCGTCTGTGTTTTGAGTGTTAATAATATTAACTGAAACAGTTGGAAGGTCGCTTACTTTATCATACTCAGCTTTTCCATTAAACTTACCATCAACTGCATAGTTAATACCTCCAAAATCTTGTGTCATAAGTGACACAAAAATGTCGTTAATAAAATCCAATATTTCTGGATTGCTACGGAAGTTTTCGTTCAGCTTAATTAATTGACCTTTTGAGTCGTCGCAAGAATAAGCATCTTTTTTGTCAATGAAAATTTGTGGACTACTATTTCTAAAAGCATAAATACTTTGTTTGATATCACCCACCATAACCAAGTTATTGCCATTGGTTAAAAGTTGCAAAATACTTTCTTGAACATTGTTGATATCTTGATACTCATCAATATAGATTGACTTATATTTTTGCATTAAAGTTTGTCTAAGGGTGTCGTTAGAAAGAAGCCTTAAAGCGTACTTTTCTAGGTCGTTAAAATCAAGTACATTTTTTTGTTGTTTGTGCTTTGTAAATTCCTTTTCAAACAGCATAGTTAGTTCAATAAATTTGTCTATAACTAAGCTTGCTTTTGAAAGGTTGGTTTGTATTTGTTCTAGCGTGTCAGAACAGTACATTTCTTTAATTTTTTTACGTGCATCAGCAAACTGTTTCCATACAGCATCAATGTCGTCTCTTAGGGCCATATCTTCATCTTTGATATAGCCTAAGTTACTAGACAATGTGTATAGAAGTTTTGAGTTTTCAAAGTTAACTGAAAATGAATTGTCACTAGAAATATGTTCTAAAACATCTAAAACTTGCTGTACAAAATTTTGCAATTTTACAGCGTTAAGTTGAGATGCTTGTTGTAAAAATTTTGAAAAAGTTTTTTTGTAATAAGTAATTTCTCTTACAACTTTTTTGTTGATAAGTATGCAAGCAGGGTTAATATCTAAGTTTTGTTCATAACAACTTTTTGCGATGCTTTTTACAAAGTTTTGCTTATTATCATCTGTTTGCAAAAACTCATAAAATGACAATATATTATCTTTAAGATTATTGGCCCTTCTGCCACGATAAAATACCTCTGTTAATGCTTCGAACGCTTGGTCGTATTGCTTAGACTGATTTTCTATAATGTCTTGTAATATCTGGGCTTTAAGGTATTTTGCATCGTTATCATCTATTATTCCGAACGCAGAGTCGATATTTAGCTCATAAAAATACTGTTTTATTATTTTTTGGCAAAAACTATGCAATGTACAAATGTCGCAATTGTTGATATTTTCAAGCTCATTTGCGACTGTTGGGTCGGTTGCATACTCGCTAAGTTTTGCGCCAAGACGTTGTTTCATTTCGCTTGAAGCGCTTTCGGTAAAAGTTACAATAAGCAATTCTTTTAAAGTAACTTTTTTGTTTAAAATTTGCCCAGTTGCTTTTTCGACAAGTACGGTTGTTTTACCACTACCTGCTCCGGCAGAAACAAGAAGGTTGCAATTTTCAGAATCAATCACAGCCTGTTGCGATGGGGTGTAATTATTTTGTGCCATTGCCTGCCTCCTTGATATTTTGTATAGTTGCGCTGTTTTTTACGTGGCGTATTTTGTTGTTAAGTTTTTCGTCAAAACGGCATATACTTTTGTATGGACAAAACTCACAACTTGACCTGTCAGAAGCTATCTTTAATGGGCTTGGATTTATCACACCTTGGTTGATATTTGTTACTGCATTTTTTAACATTTCTATGGCGTAATTTGCAAAGCCAAGTAATTCATCTTGTGTTAATAATTTCGAGTATTTATTGTAGCTAAATTCTTGTTTTTTTGTTGGGGCTTTTCGCTTAACTTCGATAAGGTCGCTTTCTAGTTTTGTAAGCAAATTTTTATCGCTACTAAGTATGATGCTATCTTGATTTAGAGTGTAGCCTTTTAGCTTGTACAAACTTTCAAAGCTATCGTTTTCATCTTCGTACTTGTTAGTAACAGGAAAATAGTAATTGCCTGCTGGGTTAAGTTTTAAGTTGGTATTGACAACTTTTTGATAAACATAAAGTTGTAATTTTTTACCATAATAAAGTTGGTTGATGTTAGAATCACAGTTGCCTGTTTTGTAGTCTATAATTCTAAAATAATTATCTAATACATCAATACGGTCAACAGCGCCTACAACTTTAAGACTTAAATCCCCCACTTCGATAACTAAGCTTTGTATTCTACCATTGTCACCAAATCTTGCTTCTGTATAAAGCGGCTTAAAGTCTGAATTTTGCAATTGATAAGTTATACCCTTACATAGTCTTAGCGCTTCTTTTTTTAGAGACACTAATTGCATTTTGTTTTGAGGGGCGTTAACAAGGTTAACAAATTCTTGCTTTGAAACTACTTGTTCAAAAATCTCACTAGACAAGCTATCTACATCTTGGTCAAGGTTGTCTTTGATTTTGTAAACAAACTTTTGGACAACTTCGTGCAAGATGTTACCCACATTAAGGCTATCAAGTTCGCTCTTTGTTTTTTGTTTTAGTTTAAGGCCATAGTCTACAAAATGTTTAAACGGACACTCGTAAAATCTTTCTATTTGAGAAACACTTAAAGTGCCTTTATCAAAAAACAAGTTGCTACTAATGTTTTTGTTTGAGTTGTTGTAGTCTAAAAGTTTGGTATAATCAAAGTCTTGTTTTAAAACATTTTTCAATGTACTTATTTGTAGTTCGTTTGTAAACCTATAACCGTCGTTAATTAATCGCATATAGTCAATTAGCTTTGTTTGGGCGTTAGATTGACAAGCTAGGTTTTCTACAAAACTATTTGTATTGTAGTCACTTGTATAAGTGTCTAGTTTTACATACTCTTCTTTATATGGAACTAAGAACATATTTTTTACTTGTTCCACCCAACTTGCACCAAAAACTTTGTTGTTACCACTTTTTAAGTGATAACTAATAAACAACTTATCTGTAACGCTTGTAAGCATATTAAATAGTTTAAAGCGTTCTCTTAGGTTGATTGTTTTAATAGATGGCTCAATTTGGTAACGCACTGACAATATATCAATTTCGTTATCAGTAATGATGCCACAATCTTGTTTGTAATATGGTAGTTCATTTTCGCAAGCACCTGCTACAAAAAGAACTTTTGGTCTATCAAACATACTCTTGCTTGCGTCTGCAACTAAAATATTATCGCATGATAAAGGAACGGTTGACAAAGTGACGCTTTGCAAACCACTGTTTAAGATATCTACAAAAGAATGGCTATCTAACTCTACTTCACCTAAAACTTTGTTTAAGCCCTGCATAGTTTCATCAAGGGCTTTAAGAAGTTGTGGAAAAATTTTTGCTAGTTTTAAGTTGGTTTGACTAAACTCTATAACTAATGCATTAATTTTGTTTTCGACATCAAAATATGTAAGTAGTTCGTAAATTTTGTCTGTGATATCGCTCACTTTGTTTGGATTAGACAAAACTTGATATAATGGCATAATGCCTTTTAACAAATATTTTCTTATATCTAAGTATTGTGGATAATACTCATCTTTTGCAATATAGTCGCAATCGTTTATAAAGGCAGCGCCTTGTAAAGAATATTTATTAA
>JAZRTN010000182.1:0-3736 GCA_045652045.1 Clostridia bacterium | reverse complement strand
GGTATAGATGAGTTAAAACAAAAAATACTTGATAGCGTTTTAGAAAAAGACTTTGTCAAAAATGATATTGTTTTAACTAATAAGCGTCACTTAATTGCAGTTAAACAAGCATTAGAACTTGTTAACAACGCACTGGAAAATATTTATCTAGTAAGTTTAGATTGTACAGCACTTGATGTAAAACAAGCTTGGATTAAACTAGGTGAAATTACAGGTGAAACCACAGACGAAGATATTATTGATGCAATCTTCTCAAAATTCTGTTTAGGAAAATAGTTATTATGATTATATTTGTAAGACACGGAACAACGCAATATAACGAAAACGGCTGGATACAAGGCCTTGCAGATGCTCCATTAACCCAAAAAGGTTTAGATGAAGCTCAAAGTGCCGCTTTAAAACTTAAAGATACACATATAGATAAAATTTATGCTTCACCACTAATAAGAGCGTATAAAACAGCTGAAATTATAAATCAATATCATAATTTAGAAATTATAAAAGAAACAAGACTTTTAGAATTTGATGTTGGTCCGTATTCTGGTAAAAAACTTAGTGATTTTGATAAATCTATCATAGAAGATTTTTGGAAACACCCAGAAAATCATGGTGCTCAAAGCAACGAAGACTTTAAGCAAAAAGTTTTATCATTTTTTAAATCAGTCGAAAATACTAATGAAAACATCTTAATAGTTTCTCATGGTGGTGTTTATAGACTAATCAATCAATATTTAACAGGAGTATTTGATTTAGGCACAATTAAAAATTGTGAACCTATTGTTATTAAAGATTAATATGGAAAACGTACAAAAATATGAGGCAATAGTTATAGGTAGTGGACATGCTGGTTGTGAAGCATGTCTTGCTTTGGCACGTACTGGACACAAAACTCTACTATTAACACTTAACTTAGATAGTATAGCTTTTTTAGCATGTAATCCATCAATAGGTGGTACAGCAAAAGGACAACTTGCTAGTGAAGTAGATGCTCTTGGTGGCCAAATGGGTATAAACGCAGACAAAACACTTTTACAACTGCGTATGTTAAACCTTGGCAAAGGTCCAGCAGTACATAGTTTGCGTGCACAAGTAGACAAAAACAAATATCACCAAACAATGAAGTATACATTAGAACAAACCCCTAACTTAACTATACGTCAATCAGAAGCAAAAGATATTTTAGTGGAAGATGGCAAAGTTATTGGTGTTACAACAACTATGGGCGAAAAGTTTTTGTGTGATACAATAGTTGTATGTACAGGTGTATATTTAAAGAGCCGTATTATTATTGGTGAGTATACAAAAGAACAAGGTCCTAACGGATTTATGGCAGCAACATCTTTAACTCAAAGTTTAGCCGACTTAGGATTCGAAATAAGAAGATTTAAAACTGGCACTCCTGCAAGAGTTCACAAAAACTCTATTGACTATACAAAGTTCGAACCACAAGTCGGAGATGAAAATATTCAAACATTTTCATTTACAACAAAAAAACAACCTAAAAATGTTTGTATGTGTTATCTTGGTTATACTAACGAAAACACTCACAAAATTATTCACGAAAATATTCATAGAGCGCCAATGTACTCTGGCGAAATAAAAGGTGTAGGTCCTAGATACTGCCCTTCAATCGAAGATAAGGTTGTAAGATTTGCAGATAAAAACCGTCATCAAATTTTCTTAGAGCCAGAAGCGTTTGATACTAACGAAATTTATGTTCAAGGTTTTTCTACTTCAATGCCATATGATGTTCAACAAAAAATGTATCAAAGTGTAGAAGGTTTTGAAAATGTACAAATTTTAAGAAATGCCTATGCAATAGAATATGACTGTATTAATAGTTTACAACTTGATGCAAGTCTTTGTGCTAAACATATCAAAGGTTTATACTTCGCTGGTCAAATTAATGGTACAAGTGGTTACGAAGAAGCAGCGGCACAAGGTATAATTGCGGGTATTAACGCTAATTTATATCTACAAGGCAAAAAACCTTTAATACTTGGTAGAGACCAAGCATATATTGGTGTATTAATAGACGACCTTGTAACAAAAGGTACTAACGAGCCATATCGTATGATGACAAGTAGAGCTGAATACAGATTAGAGTTAAGACAAGACAATGCCGATTTAAGATTGACACCAATTGGTATACAGATTGGCCTTGTTGATGAAAATAGAAAGAAGATTTTTGAAGCTAAACTTAGAAAACTTAAAAAAGCTCAAAAAGAATTAGAACAAAAAGTTCCAGGCAAACTTGCTGACCAAATTTTACAAAATCACGGCGAAAGTTATTCTGGTGTTGGTATGACTGTAAAAGCATTGCTTAAACGTAGCAATATTACCATTTTTGATATTCAACAAGAATTAGGCTATTTTAAAGGTTTTAAAAGAGATATATTAGAACTTGTTAATACACAAGTTAAGTACGAAGGTTACTTGTCTAGACAAAATATCCAAATCGAACAAGCAAAGAAAAACGAAGCAATTGAGCTTGATCCAGAATTTGATTATTCTACACTTAAAGGTTTAAGAATAGAAGCTATGCAAAAATTAAACAAAATTAAACCATTAACTCTTGGTCAAGCAAGTAGAATAAGTGGCGTAAGCCCAGCAGATATTGCAGTATTAACAATTTATTTAAAACTTAAAAAGTAAAGGTAGAAAATTTTCTATCTTTATTTTTTTTATTTATTAAATTATTATTGTCAACTAATTATCAATTATTTTGTAGATTATTTTATTTAACAAATACTTTTTATGATTAAGTTATTATGCTATACTAAATACATATTTAAGGAGTATTTTATGGATATAGAAACTACTATAAAACAACATTTTGATAATAACAATATTCAACTAACTCAAACTCAACTTAAAGACTTTGTTACATATTATGATTTGATTATAGAATGGAACGAAAAATTTAACTTAACAGCAATTACTGATTTAGATGAAGTTGTGGAAAAACATTTTATAGATAGTTTAGCTTGCCTAGACAAATTAACTCCCGACCAAAAGGTCGTAGATATTGGGGCAGGTGCAGGTTTTCCAAGTATTCCATTGTGTATTATGAATAGAGATTTAAACTTTATGCTAATTGATAGTGTAAACAAAAAAGTTACTTTCTTACAAGAAGTTATCAAGGTTTTAGAATTAAACAAAACTGTTGCAATTCACTCTCGTATTGAAGATATTGCTAATAACGAAATGTATAGAGAAAAGTTTGATGTATGCGTTTCAAGAGCCGTTGCAAAACTTAACACTCTTGTAGAATATTCTCTACCACTACTTAATGTGGGTGGATATATGTATGCTTACAAATCTAAACTTGTCGACGAAGAGGTCGAAGAAGCAAACAAAGCAATTAAGACTCTTGGTGGTAAAGTTGAGAGTGTTGAAAAGTTTGATTTGGGTGGACAAAAACGTGCTATCGTTAATATTTTAAAAGTTAAAAATACCCCTGCTATTTATCCAAGAAAAAACAATAAAGCTCGCACACAACCAATCGTTTAATAAAATAAAAATTTATTTTCCCTACAAATATTTGTAGGGTTTTTTATTTTGTTTTATTATATTTTTATTAAAATGTCGTTTTTAGTAGCAAAAATCAATGTTTTTTGTTAGTTTTTTATATTAAATTGTGCATATATCAAAAAAAATCAAATAAAAGTAGTTACAAAATATAATTTTAATGTTATAATAAATTAAGTAAAAGAATTGTTTTTTAACAAATATT
>JAZRTN010000181.1:0-1355 GCA_045652045.1 Clostridia bacterium | reverse complement strand
GCTTTTTGTATCCGGATGTTCTGTCCCAAGAACTTTTTCTCTTATACTTAGAGCCTTGTTATAGTATTCCAACGCCTTAGAGTAATCATTTTGCCAATAATAGTTATCACCTATATTGTTGTATGTAGTAGCGGTATCGGTATGGTCACCTAATACTTTTTCTCTTATTCTTAAGGCTTTAAGGTGGTATTCCAACGCCTTAGTGTAATTGTCTTGGCGATAATAGTCATCACCTATATCGTTATATGTAGTAGCAGTATCCTTATGGTCACCTAATACTTTTTCTCTTATTCTTAAGGCTTTAAGGTGGTATTCCAACGCCTTAGTGTAATTGTCTTGGCGATAATAGTCTTTACCTATATTGTTGTATGTAGTAGCGGTATCGGTATGGTCACCTAATACTTTTTCTCTTATTCTTAAGGCTTTAAGGTGGTATTCCAACGCCTTAGAGTAATCGCCTTGGCGATAATAGTCATCACTTATATCGGTATATGTAGTAGCAGTATCGGTATGGTCACCTAATACTTTTTCTCTTATTCTTAAGGCTTTAAGGTGGTATTCCAACGCCTTAGAGTAATTGTCTTGGCAATAATAGTCATTACCAATCATATTGTATGTAGTAGCGGTATCGGCATGGTCACCTAATACTTTTTCTTGTATTCTTAAGGCTTTAAGGTGGTATTCCAACGCCTTAGAGTAATCATTTTGCCAAGAATAGTCATTACCAATCATATTGTATGTAGTAGCGGTATCGGTATGGTCACCTAATACTTTTTCTCTTATTCTTAAGGCTTTAAGGTGGTATTCCAACGCCTTAGAGTAATCATTTTGCCGAAAACAGTCATTACCTATATTGTCGTATGTAGTAGCGGTATCGGTATGGTCACCTAATACTTTTTCTCTTATTCTTAAGGCTTTAAGGTGGTATTCCAACGCCTTAATGTGATTGTCTTGGCAATAATAGTCATCACCTATATCGTTATATGTAATAGCAGTATCCTTATGGTTACCTAATACTTTTTCTCTTATTCTTAAGGCTTTAAGGTGGTATTCCAACGCCTTAGAGTAATCGTCTTGCCAATAATAGTCATTACCTATATTGTTGTATGTAGTAGCGGTATCGGTATGGTCACCTAATACTTTTTCTTGTATTCTTAAGGCTTTAAGGTGGTATTCCAACGCCTTAGAGTAATCGTCTTGCCAATAATAGTCATTACCTATATTGTTGTATGTAGTAGCGGTATCGGCATGGTCACCTAATACTTTTTCTTGTATTCTTAAGGCTTTAAGGTAGTATTCCAACGCCTTAGAGAAATCGCCTTGGCAATAATAGTCATGACCAATCATATTGTATG
>JAZRTN010000180.1:0-2733 GCA_045652045.1 Clostridia bacterium | reverse complement strand
ATTAATTAATTATTTTAATTAATTTAGTCAGCTAAAACACAGTTCTTTATTTTTTCCCAGCTAAACTCTTCTCTTCCAAAATGACCGTAGCAGGCTGTTTTTGAATAGATTGGATTGTACAAATCAAGTTCGTTAATGATATTGTCTATTGAAAAATCAAAGTTGTTACGAACAAAGTCATAAATCTTTTTTAGTTCTACTTTGTTAGTGCCAAAGGTATCAACCCTAACACTCAATGGTTTTTCTAGACCGATACCAAAGCTTAACTCTATTTCGCACTTGTCACACAAGTTATGAGCGACAATGTTTTTTGCAACATATCTAGCGTAATATGCGCCACTTCTATCTACTTTGGTCGCGTTTTTGCTACTAAAACAGCCACCACCTACACGGCCTACACCACCATAGGTGTCTACAACTATTTTTCTACCAACACAGCCGCTATCACCAAAACTACCCCATATACTAAACTCACCACTTGGGTTAATAATAAACTTGGTGTTTGTTTTGTCAAGGTTATAGTTGTTTATAACAGGCAACACGACGTTGTTGTATATATCTTGATAGATTGTTTCGTTATCTAGGCCTTGCATGTGAGAGACTGAAACTAACACTGTATTAAGCGCAGATGGTTTGTCTTGTATGTATTCGATTGAGACTTGGCTTTTTGCATCAGCAAAGTATTTTGCGTTGTTTTGTCTACGATACTCGTCGTACTTTTGCATAATTTTGTGAGCTATTAATATTGGCATTGGCATAAGCTCTTTTGTTTCGTTGGTAGCATAACCAAACACCATACCTTGGTCATTGGCACAAAGTTTAGTTTTGACAACGGCGTTATTTATTTGGCTAGATTGTTTTGAAATTTTTGTTACAAAATCAAACTCTTGTGTGTAACCAATATCTTTTAACACTCGTTTTGCAATGCCCTTATAGTCTATTTTTGCATTGGTAGTCGCTTCGCCATATATCATAAGCAAATTGTCTTTGATAGCACACTCCACTGCCATTTGACTATGTTTGTCTTGGCTTAGGGCTGCGTCCAAAAAACTATCTGCTATGATATCGCAGGTTTTGTCTGGGTGTCCACAGTTGACACTCTCGCTTGTAATAATTTTTTTCATAATGTTCTCCTAAAATATTATTCCCATAAGAGCAATAAAAAAACCCATTGACATCAATGGGCAAAAATACGATATAATCTCACCCATCGAAATCAGCCATTAGCACCTTGAAAACATTTTCAGGTTGCTGTGTGGTCAACGGGGCTGTCCCTCGCACACTCTTAATAGGTATTTTTATGATATCTAATTTTGTGTGTATTGTCAATAAGATTTTTTAATCTTCTTTTTTTAATCTTGCGCTCTTTACGTAACTAGCTTTTAGTTTGGTTGCTTTGCTATATTTACGCATAGTAGTTTTTTCTGAATCTGGGAGAATTGTATATTTTTCTACATGAGGCTGAGGTTTTGGTTTGTTTAATTTTACTAATAAATTAGGCACAACAAATGCTGCAACTATAACCAAGGCTATCAATACTGCTTGGACTATTATTGTCCATAAAGCATCTTGCAATATTACACCCAATGTTGCAAACACAAATACAACCCCTACACCAACTAAGTTTGTCCAGATAAAGTAAGAGTGTTTAGGTGGGTTGTTGGTTTTTGCCTCAGAAAATCTACAAATAAACGCTGCCCACAAAAGTGCAACAACAAGTATAATCAACGAAACTAACGGTAGAGCTATTTTTGTGCCGATAATAGGTGCGTTGTTATTGATAGAAAGAATCACCCAACCTGCGATTATCCATAAAAAAGATAGTATAGTTGATAGATTGTTGCGTCTTTGGTAAGACACATCTAAGTTAGGTCTATCTGGATATCTACGCTCCAACAAGGTTGAAAGCGAAATTGCAACTGGTAATATTGCGTGTACAAGACCTAACCATTTAGTAGAAAGTTCAGAAACTTTGCCACCTGTAAGTTCAAAGGGAACTTTGTTAGGCAAAATTAAAATCATTATCATAGCCATAACAAAGTTTAAAACACATATTGATATTGTGATTGATTTTTTCATAGTTAATCCTTTTTGGTTATTAGTTTTAAAATAGTATCAAACTTGACTGCGCCTTCTCTAATTAGTTGTGGTTTATCTATTAAACTAATAATGGTAGAAGGTGTGGTGGTTTGTGGGATTTGGGCATCAATTATTAAATCAAGTTTGCCATCAAACACTTGTTTTATTTGGTTTGCATCAGTTAAAACCTGGTCGTTTGAGATATTGCAAGATGTACTTGTAATAATGCCTACTTTGTTCAAAATTTTTGAAACTAGTCCACCACTTACTTGCCTTACTGCGATAGATTTATTATTGTTGGTAACAAGTGGGCTAAGACCTGAATCAGGTTTTGGGCTTATAATAACTGTAACTGGCATATTATTTAGCTTAGACAAAATATGCTTTTGGGTAGGTGTTAAGTTTGCAATTTTAGTTAAATCAAAATCTTTGGAAACTAAAACTAATAGAGATTTGTTTTGACTACGCTGTTTTAAACTTATAATTTTGTCACAAGCTTGGTGGTCATACGGGTTGCAACCCAAACCGTAAATTGTATCTGTTGGGTATGCTATTACTCCACCTGAGTTATACACATTATACAATATATTTAAATCTAGATTTGAGATATTTTCAAGTTTTGTTTCCATATAGACATTATAACAAAAATGATTG
>JAZRTN010000179.1:0-2873 GCA_045652045.1 Clostridia bacterium | reverse complement strand
TGATGATGCTAAGTGTATTGCTAAAAATAATATTTTCATAACTCTAGATTTTAAATTTTAATTTTTACTCTCTATTCTCATCTATAATCACAGCAATCCAATATAGGACTACTGCGATTGACATTATTATTGTGATTACTTCTTCCATACTTGATAAAATTCGGGTGCGTCTTCGGTTGTACCAACTAAATGTTTGGTTTCGTCATTGTAGGGAATACACATTCTATAATAACTTGCAACACATCTAAAATAATTTTCCTCTTTGTGCGAAAACAAATTACACCTCCAAGTACTGTCACTATCTTTTACTAGCACCTTGTCAAAAGGTTGCAGGGTGCTAAAGTCAAACTTTGGTTTTTCTTCTTTGATTTGAATTGCAAGTATTTCGCTCGGCTCTATTCGTTTGTTAACATCCTCCATCCAAGCTTCAATATCTGAGCAATAAGCAATAGTATTTTTTTTATTGATAAACAATAGGTATTTATCTTTACAGACGTTTTTGCCGTCATACATCCACACTATACCTAATTCAAATAATTTTTCTTGCACTTTCGCAGTTTCTTCTGTACTTGTACATAATATTTTTGTGCTACTTAAATATGCAAAAATTTCTTCTTTTGTCATTTCTTTTGTTTCCATATCATTTTTATTTAATTTTTTTACTTCTTGTTTTTCTTCGGTAACTACCTCGTCTTCAAGCATCCAATCATACCACATCCAACCATTATTAGCCCGGTAATAGCCATTATTTACACTATTTATCTTTATTACATCACCACACCAATGGCGCATATATTTCGTAAATATTCCAAATTTCTTGCCTTCTTTGGCGATAATTTCTTCATTAATGTTCTTATTATTATTATACCACTCCAGCGACTTCACACGAACTATGTCGCCAACTTTAAATTTTAATGTTTCCATAATCAATTTCTTTTCTAGAAAGTTCTCTAAGTTCTTTATTTCCCTCTTTCATAATTTTTAAAATCATATTCGCACCACCAATAGCACCTTTAAATGATATACTTATCATTTTAAAAACCTCTTTAAACTTTGTTTCATTTGATTTGCGTTTGCCAAATAAAATATCATAAGATTCCGAAACAACTGCTTCAAATGGTCTTCTTAATTCTGGATGTGGTTGTAAATAAGGTTCGCAAAATTCAATAAATTCTTTAAATTCATTTTTCTTAACTCTTTTCCTCTTAGGAAAGTAATCTAATATTATATCAAAATCGTGTTCTATCATCATATCCCTTTTATCAATTTCGTCAAGATAATGTATCACTTGCGATTCTACCGATGTAGCAGATAATTCAATGCCTTGAAATACTTGTGAGGGTATTTCCTTGAAATCGTGACGTATTGGGATATTCTTATATACCACATTCCCATCACGTATTGCTTTGAATGTTATAATAGTTTCCATATCAATATTTACTTTACAAGTTTAAATTCGTAAGCATAACCATCGGGGTTGTTCTCCCAGTATCCACAACCGTTTAACAATTGTATTAAATACCCAAATGCTGACTTAGGGTTATTATCTGCGATACATTCTCCATTGACAAAGAAACCATATAATTTGTTAGTTTCTATATACATTTCTTTTATCCCCTCTCTCAAACTTTCCTCATCTGTCAAATCTTGCAATCTGCATTTCTTAACCGAGGTAATTCTAATATGGTGTGGCATTAATATATTATTTACAAACATTTTATTTTTCCAACTTTCTCTCCCGCTATATATTGCTATATAATCTAAATATTTCCTATTTCCTTTTTTGCAGTAATAATCACTTACTTTTTTATAAGATTGCTTTATAGCTACGATTTCTCCCACTTCATAACGTGGTTGTTTATCTGCTCGCCAAGTGCGAGTTTTAGTCCCATTAAGTACGGCACTTTCAAGTCCGTATTTCTCGTTAAACATTATTCCTTTCATAATTATAAAACTTTTAATATTTTCCAAAATGTTGATAGTGATTTTCTTTTAATAAAAGGTACAATAAACTCATTAAAGTAATCTACCATTTTGTAATAAAAATCCGATTCTTCTTTTGTGTTTGGCTTAGACTTGGGTATTACAACGTATATCTCTTTTTTGTTGCTCATAACCGCATTAAACAAGTCTCTCTTTGTATGCACTATCGTACAAGATTTAGTGACTTCTTTGGGGTAACCATACCTAATATTAAAACTCGGCATAACTATATCCACTGATTGTTCTATTAGTTTAGGTTTAAGCAAAATCGCACACAAAGACAACGGCACAGAATCTTTATACTCATAGTTATATGCTTGTAATGGTAAGTTGTGTATAATCTCCCATTTTAAACCCAATTCACTGGGTTTCAAGTCAGTACACTGACCAAAACCTAAACGAATAAAGTCATTGTATCCATTTGCGAAAGAAATGTAATCTTTATCATTATGTTTCATTTCTAATTCATTAAAAAATTGTTGATATACTCTTTTGCTTTTGTCAATGTTTCAAACTTGCGAAACTTGCCGTTGATGTAGACTTCACATTCGCCTGTGAATCTATGCTTTTCTACAACAAAGCCGTTGTATAAGAATTCAGTTTTCATTTCTCACTAAATTTAATCTTTGCAAATTCAACCATTGCCAGATAATCTCTTTCGTGTTCGTTACCTTTGTGAGTTTCTTTTACTTTGGCAACAAACATATCTATCGTTCCAAAGAAGCAACCACACTTAACATATATACCTTTATTTGTATTGTAGATTGTAGTATAATCGTGTCTACTACCTATATTACCAATAAGTAATATTCCATTATCTTTTATTTTTGCATCACACAAGTCTGCACCACGCAAGTCTGCACCACGCAAGTCTGCACCACGCAAGTCTG
>JAZRTN010000178.1:0-8679 GCA_045652045.1 Clostridia bacterium | reverse complement strand
GGTATTTTTTTAATACTTTCTAATATTTTTTTACAAGTTGTTTGATCTGAACAATCTAATTTATATAAAATTGAAGCATTATCACTTAATAATATATTCATATAATCTTGCTGTAATTCTGGCGGTAAGTTCTTGTCTTTAATTCGTTGGGCAATAGGCATATTTCCTTTTAGATTTTTTAATTCATCATCTTTTATTTCTTCGTTTTTTGAGTTTTGTTTAAATAAATTATATAACAAATCTTCACTAACAGATGTAAAGCCTAAAAATATAATGTGATTAGCATCTATATCTTTATAATTAACAAAGTCTTGTGGGCTTACTGAATATTCTAAATCGACTACAACATTTTTATCTTTAATATTGTTAATATAATCTAAAATCAAGCTAGAATGTTTTAAGCTAACTTCAATTTTATCTTGCAAGTTATCAACAATTTCAATATTATTTTCTGCAAAAATTTGCCAATCACTAATATATGTGTAACCCAACTCACTTTCTATTTTCTTACAAAGAGTTGTTTTTCCAGTTCCTGGCAACCCACAAACAATGTACATCTATTTCTCCTTAATTATTTTTATAAAATAAAAAAGTCTAAATCAGTTCGATTTAGACAGCTTGTGGTAGGACTAAGTGGACTCGAACCACCGACCCCCACCTTATCAGGGTGGTGCTCTAACCTGCTGAGCTATAGTCCTATATGATACAAACGGTTAGGTTTGTATATTTTTTATATAAATGGTGGAGATAATCGGAATCGAACCGATGACCTCCTGCTTGCAAGGCAGGCGCTCTAGCCAGCTGAGCTATACCCCCATATATAAAGCGACTCTGAAAATCGCTCTATAATAATATCATTATAATATATGTTTGTCAATAAAATTTTACAAAATTTTTAAAATTATTTTTTTATATTAAAGCATATCTATAACTCTTTGAATACGAGCTAAAAATCCGTCTTGTTTTAGTAATTTTGAAATCTCGTAAAGGTCTGGTGTGTTGCGTTTACCTGTAAGGGCCACACGGATAATACCACTTACATCTGCTACACTACCAACAAAACTTTCTGGGTTTTTGCGATATGTTTTCATATCGGCACAGAAGCCAAGTGGTTCGCATATGCTTTTGATTTTGTCAAACCAAACTTGTTTGTCATCATTAACATCATAAACTTGTTTATATGCTAACAAAACTGATTTTAATATTTGTCTGTCAAACTTTGTATCAAAGTCAAAGTCTGATAGTTTAGTTGGTTTGTACATTTCGTCGTACACATAGTTGTAAAGAGCTGGAACTTCACTCCATTTTGCAATATCTTTACGTGGTTTTGGAGTGTTTACTCTATCTATGCTAAATAGGTGTAGACTTTTTTCTTTATTGTTCAAAAGTATTTGATAAAAATCTGCATCATAGTTTTTAGCCCAAGTTAAGACATTTTCGTAAATATCTTCTGGGGTGTATAAACTGATTAAGTTTTTTGATACATCGCTTAGCTTAACCATATCAAACATAGGGTTGTTGCTGCCAATTTTTGTTATATCAAAGTCAAACTCGTGATAATCTGCTGTTGGGTTTTGAGCACGCCAGTTTTCAAAGTCGCTATTAAGAAGGTTAAGTAGGTACTCTACCACTGCTTGTTTTGGATAACCATGCTCAATGTAATATCTTGCATCTGCTTCTGGGTCTTTACGCTTGCTAAGTTTGCGTTTATTACCTTGGTCATCTAGTTTACAGATTACTGGTGTATGAGCGTATTGTAGTCTTGGCATATTGCAAGCATCAAACAACTCTAAATGAGCTGACAGTGAAGGATACCACTCCTCGCCTCTTACAACAATGGTTGTTCCCATTAACACATCATCAACAAGGTGTGCTAGGCTATATGGTGGAATACCATTACTCTTTAATAAGACGATGTCTTTATTATTTTCTCTAAGAGTTCTTTTACCTTTTATTAGGTCAACAAATTCAAATGTCTTTTCTCCATCGCCTAATGACAAAAGTCTTAGTGCAAAAGGTTTGCCTTGTTTAATGTTTTGTTCTATTTGTTCATAGGTTAAGTTTCTGCACACGTCTTTTGCTTCGATATTGTCTGCGTTCTCTAATTGTTCGCTACGACGGGCTAAAATGTCTTCTTTATTTTCTGATTTTTCACAAAAACATGGGAAGGCTCTACCGATACTAACAAGATGTTTTGCAAAAGCGTGATAAATCTCTGCACGGTGAGATTGTACATAGTCGCCGTAGTCACCTAGTTGTGGTTGATTACCTCTATAACCTTCGTCTGGGGTTATGTTATAATAGCACAACATATCATAAGCGATTTGTCCAGCGTTCTCAATTTCACGTTTTTGGTCAGTGTCTTCTAAACGCATATAAAATACGCCGTTTGTTTTCTTGGCTGTTAGATAGTCTATTAATGCGCCGTATGCTGTACCTAGGTGCAAAAAGCCTGTTGGGCTTGGTGCTATACGGGTAACTTGTGCGCCTGTTGGAAGGTTTCTTCTTGGGAATTTGTTTAGATAATAGTCGATACCTTTATCGATATTAGGGAATAACAAATCTGCTAGTTTCTTATAGTCCATATTTACTCCTATTAAATCAAAAGAACAAGCTTGCTTGCCTGTTCTTTTATTTTAAATTATTTTAATTAAATTTGCAATTAATTAAGCATTAAATGTGTCAATCAATGATGAAAGCATTGATATTCTTGCAGTGAACTTTGTTTTCATAAAGTTTTGGTTAAGTTCAAAGTTGTCTCTTGCTTTAACTGTTATATCTTGAAGATATTTTGTCTTAGAAGGCTCGTTGAAAAACTCTTTGTAATTAAAGTTTTTAGAAGCTTTAAGATTGATGTTAAAGTCTGCAAGATATGTAGAATATGTTTCTCTAAATACAATAAGTTGTTTTGTTAGAGCTTCACCTTTTGTGCCAACTTTACCAGATGCGTATGCCTTGTTTAAAACATTGATTGCATTTCTTAGGTATGAGCTGTAAGAGTCATTATAAAATCCCATAACTGATGATGGTGGGTTTGATAATGTATAATTTCTTACATATATTTTGAAAACAAACTCTGCTATATAACTTTTTGTTTGGATAATCTCGTTCGCTACGTCGTTTGTTGCTAAGACAAACTTGTCATCAATTGCACGAGATGTTAAAGTTACTTTTTTATAATATTCTTGTGAGAATGTGTTGTTTAAGTTAATGATTGAATCAATTAACTTATTGTATGAAGCAAGAAGGTTTGGTAAGAAGTTACCTGTTGCGTTTACTTTGTTGGCTTTTTCAAAAGATTCTTTTTGGATATTAAAATTCTTTAATGTTGAGTTGAATTTTTCTAATCTTGTATATAAAGAATTGATAGCACTCTTTGAGAAGCTTTTGATATAAGTATCAAATACTGCTGAATGTAGCTGAGCAAACACCATTTTGCTTGTTGCTTGGGTTATTGGTCCATATATTAATGATAATATATGTAATGGTGAGTCTGATTTAGACATTGCTGTTGCTACTGTTGGCTCAGAATATGTCACTTGGAACTCGCCATTTTTAAAATATTGTTTTGTTGTGTCGTCTGCTAAAATTGTGTTATAAAGAGCTTTTACATCTGATGCTTTATACTCTTTGTCACATCCTGTAAGAAATACCGGCATTGCTATTACTAATAGCATAATTAGTGTTACAAAAAATTTCTTCATGCCGCACCTCCTACACAATACTCAAACCATAGTTTTCGCCGCTAGATAAAAATGATTTAACAGCTGATGCTACGATTTGTGTTTCTGGTTTTAGACTTGCAAGATAAATTGTTGGGTCTTCTAAAAGTTTTAGGCCATTTATCTTGTTGTAGTTACTAACAAATGTTGCGTATGTTGAGTTTGACATTTCGTTAGAAGGGGTAATTACTTGGTTTGCTTTGATTTTGTCATACATCTTTAAGAAGTTTTGAACATTAACACTGTATGTCAAAGGTGAAGCGGTGTTGCCACTGATACGCTTTGCCATATTTTCTTTTACAAAACTGATACTTCTTTGTGCGTAGAAATTTGTTATTTCGTAGCTGATTGATGTAAAGTCTTTTTGATAATTTGACTTGTAAACGCTTTTTTCAACAGCTTTTTGTAAAGCTTTGAAGTATGCTGTGCCTTTGTCGTATGCGTTAACATACTCTGTCATAAACTCTGCTGATAGAGCTGATAATTGAGCCTTTTCACCAGGGGTTATTTGCGCAGAGCCTTTTGAAGCAATTGTAAAGTATACGTCAAGAGACTTGATTGCTTTTTTGCATTGTTTGATATAGGCTGCATTTAAATCTACTAATTTGTCTTTATCTGCTCTTGACATTTTTGGCATATTGTCAAAATAGTTAAAGTAGTAGTCGATACCCTCATTTAGATATAGAAAAGATTTTGTTGTGTAGATTGCATACTCATCAGCAGCGCCACCGTATGTTGTAGAAACTAGCCCTGATCTATCAGTAAGCAAGTTCATTTTGATACTTTTGTTTTGCTCTACTATCGTAGAGTAACCTTTCTTTTCTACATTGTGGTTGTTAATCAAAACAATACCAACAATGCCTAATATACCTACAAAGGCAATTATTATTATTACTTTTAAAACAGTTGATCTCATTAACAACCATCTCCTTGTTAATATATAATAACATTTTGTATTTTGCTTGTCAATGTATTCAAAAAAACATAATATAAAATATATTTCAAATAAAAACTAAATTTTGTTGTTTTTTTGTTGGTGTTTTGTTACACTTAGGGTATTAAAAGGAAGGTTTTAAGTATGGCTTTTTGTAAATTTTCTAGTGGCTATATCGCACAGGCATCAGTTGTTTTGGACGCAAAGTTTTTAAACGACTACTTACCATACGCCCCAGAGCATTGTATCAAAGTTTATCTATATGGCTTATTAAAATGTTACAACAGTACAAGCTATGATAATACTTTGGAAAGTTTTGAAAAAGTACTTGGTATGTCAAAAGACGATATAGAAAGTGCATTTTTGTATTGGCAAGACGAAAATTTGGTTCAAGTACTAAATGTTGACCCTATCGAAGTAGTTTATCTACCAGTCAAAACATCTAGCAAAATGCTTACAAAGTTTAAGGATAAGAAGTACAAAGACTTTACTTTGCGCACACAAGAGATTATTACCGGTAGAGAAGTTAATACTCATGAGTTTAACGAATATATCACTCTTATCGAAAGTTATAGCTTAGAGCCAGATGCAATGCTTATGATAATGAAGTATTGTGTTGAGCTAAAAGGCGAAGATGTAAGATATCAATATATTTTGAGTATTGCTCACGACTGGGCAAAACGTGGAATATGCACTGTTGAAAAAGTTGAAGAAGAAATTTCTAACGTAGAGTTGTCACGACAAGACCTAAACCAAGTAAGTAAAGCCTTAAAGTGGACAGGCACAATCAACTTTGAACACAAAAAGTTGTATCTAAAATGGACACAAGAGCTTGGTTTTGAACTTGGCACAATCATACACGTAGCAAAAAGCGTAGCCGGACTAAAAACAAAGTTTGCATACGAAAAACTAGACAACAAACTTACAAAATATTACGAACAACGCCTAATGAGTGTACAAGAGATTGAAGAATACGAAACAAACAAACAATCTCTAACAAAGCTAGCAATAACAATCAACAAAGCACTTGGCATATATTATGACAATGTAGAAAACGAAGTTGACACTTATATAATCAAATGGAAAAATATGGGCTACGACGAACAAGTATTGTCAAATATCGCAAACTATTGCTTCAAAAACAATATAAGAACACTTGATGGTATGGATAGTTGTATTGCTAGATTTTATAAACTTGGTATCACAACAGTTGCAGGACTTAACCAATACATTGAACAAATTGTTGCAACAGACAATCAAATCAAACAAATACTATTAGACCTTAACATTGAAAGAAAGGTTAATAGTTTTGACAGAACATATTTTAATACATGGACACAAGTTTGGAATATGCCACAAGAAGTAATAGCATATGCCGTATCACTTAGCGTTGGTAAAACAAACCCAATGCAATATGTAAATCAAGTTTTGTCTAACTGGAACAGCCAAGACATAAAAACTATTGAAAAGGCAAAACAACAAAAAGTTGCTACCCCAACCCAAAACACAAATAACAACATTGTAACAACAAGAAGTTATTCTGCTGACGAACTTGGTGCATTGTTTGACAATTTAGCAAATATAGATTTTTAAGGTGAATCATGACCAAACAACAATTATTACAAAAAGTAAAAAACGAAATAGCTTTGCGTAAATCGGCTAGTGAAAAAAAGAGTGAACAAGCCTATCACGACGCTCTAAAAAATCCAACCTTTCACGCAAACGACACAAACATAAGAACAGTCAACTTGCAAATAGCAAAACTTGAATTTCAAAACAAGCCTACACAAACAGAGCAAGAACTTTTGAGAGTACTAAACAAAGAAAGAGCTAGTATTTTAAAAAATATGAATTTAAAAGAAAGCGACCTAACCCCAAATTATGTTTGTACAAAGTGTAACGACACAGGTATTTGTGACGGCAAATATTGTAAATGTTTTACTTCACTTGTAGAAAAATATTTAAGAGAAGATTGCTGTGACTCAGTAAACCCAGAGCACACTTTTAAGAACTCAAAAACAGTTGAAGGCGACACTCAAACTGTTTATGAAAAACTTGAAAAATGGTGCCAAAAATATCCTAACAAAATTATTAATATTACCCTATACGGCAACACCGGAACAGGCAAAACTTATCTTACAGAATGTATAACAAATGAGCTTATAAATAAGGGTGTTGTTGTGCAATATATGACAGCGTTTACTTTTAATAATCTTGCTACAAAATATCACACAACTTTTGATGAAACAAAAAACAATTATATCGATACTTTGCTTGATTGTGACGTACTGGTTATTGATGACTTGGGCACAGAACCTATCAACAAAAATGTTACTTTGGAATATTTGTATCTTGTTATTAACGAACGCCAACAAAACAATCGCCCAACTATCATCACAACAAATTTAAGTTTGGAAGGAGTTCTAGCAAGATACGGCGAAAGAGTATTTAGCAGACTTAACAACAAACAATTATCACTTGCCGTTTCACTTAAAGGCAATGATATGCGTTTAAATAAAAAATAAATTGCAAACTAAAAAAAACATAAAAAATAATATAAAATTAATAAAAAAATTAAACCAACCGAATGTTCGGTTGGTTTTTTGTGTTTTTTATATAGTTAAGATATTAAGGGAAGTGTAGCAAAAAATAAAATTAAAAAATATTATAATTTATTATTTATTTTTAATTAATAATTTAATTTGGTTAAATATTAAAGTTTTTATACAAAACTTCATAATAAAATTCTTTAAGTTGAACTTTTGAAACAAGTGCAAATTCGTTACTGTCTACAAAGGTTAAGATGTCTTCAAAGTCAATAATCTCTATTGAGATATCTTCTCCACCGACAAGTTGTTGAGCATCATCAAGTTGAATTTCTGCCCAAAAGTGACTAACCTTTTCATCACTCATACCTGCGCTAACATAACCTGCTTTATCTTTTAAAACAAGTTTTTTTGCAGTGGCACCAATCTCTTCTTTTAGCTCTCTTATTGCTGTTGAATATTCATCTTCGCCGGCATCAACCAACCCTGCTGGTAGCTGATAAACATATCTGTTTACTGGGTATCTAAACTCCTTAATAACAACAACTTTTATTTTGCCATTTTCAAAATAATATGGCAATATTCTTACCCCGTCAGTTTTATCTTCAACAACGGCAACTGCTAGTTCGTTTGCTTCTCTGCGACTTACTAAATAATAGTTAACTTTGTCATCATATTCTAAGCAATACATATTAAGAAATTTGTTGTCTGTTTGCTTATTTATTTTGTTAAGGTTGTGTCTTTTTTTCATACTATACTTCCTCATTTTTTAATGCACTTAAAAACGCTAATAAAGATTTATATTTTTTGTGCAACATTGGTTTGATTTCTTCGTTTGGTTGTAAGATATCAGGTATCATAACAGGTTTGCAACCTGATGCATACGCCGCCCTAATACCATTAAACGAATCTTCTAATATAACTGTGTTTTGTTTTTGAACACCAAGTTTAGTTACAGCTAAGTTAAATATTTCTGGATCTGGCTTGCCGTGAGTTACAAGGTCGCCTGATACTATAACATCAAAATATTGCTCTATACCTATTGGCAAAATATATTTGTCTATAAGTGGTCTATATGTGGAACTTGCAAGAGCTGTTTTGTAACCATTTTGTTTAAGATAAACCAATAGTTGTAACAAGCCTTTTTTGATAGGCATACCATTAATCTCAATATCTTCCAACATACCATCAATATATTCGCCACGGAATTTTTCAAAGTTGAAGTTGGGTATGTTAAGTTTTTCAAAACTCTTTTTGATATCTACAACAGTTGTGCCTAAATTGTTTATTACAAAGTTTTTGTCTATTTGATAATAGCCGTATTTTTTAGATAGTTTTGTTGCAACTTTTATCCAAAGGTGCTCTGTATCAAACATAAGCCCGTCCATATCAAATATTACAGCTTGTATTTTATTAGACATAAAATTTTCCTTTTAAAATTATTCGTATAAATAATATGGGTATTCTCCTACAACAA
>JAZRTN010000177.1:0-4323 GCA_045652045.1 Clostridia bacterium | reverse complement strand
CCAAGATGTATTTTTATTTTAAAGACTTATAGACTGCATCTATAAATGATATAAAAAATCAAAGCGAAACAAATTGAAAACAATATGATATACTAATAGCAGAAAGGGAGAAATTATATGCCTGACAAGCAAACATTTTATGTAAACTACATAGACAAAGTAAAAATCAAAGTCGTTTCAGAGATTGATGTAAAAGAGTTGTTTGACAACTTTTTACCAAATCTAGTTAGTGACACTTATGATGGTAAGGTCGACTATACATACAATATCTATGGTACTATTCCTTGTGTCGAAATACCAAAGGACGCAAAGTTAGTCGAAACATTTGCAGCATCAGACTTTTATGTATGGAAGCACCACAATGTAAACTATGCTTACACTAAGGGTAATAAGTTTGCAGCAAAACATTTTGTAAAAAGACTTCTTACAAACATAGACCTTTATCTAGAAAAAGATGAAGCTGGTGAAATCGCAATTAAGGTTCTTAGAGAAATCGTTTTAAGAGAAATGTTCAAAAAAGGCTATGTTCCTATTCACTCAGCTGGTTTTGAAAGAAATGGTGAGGCGAGCATCTTCTTTGGAGCAAAAAACGCTGGCAAGTCAACATCACTATTGCTACATTGTAAACAACTAGGTTACAACCCTATGACAAACGATATGTCACTAGTAAAATTTGTTGGTGATGAAGTCGAAGTGTGTGGCTGGTTTTATAAAATAAGTTACCAAACAAAAGCAGAATCACTTTTAGTTTCACAAGCAATTGAAGAGATTGATAACAAAAAAGTTAAAATCTTCCCAAAACAGTTTGTTGAGAAAAACGGTCTAAAATGGACTTGGAAAGCAAAGCTTAAATATTTTGTTAATGTTAAGTGTAATTATTTTAGTCAAAGTTATGAGTTCAAAAAACTTACCGACAGCCAAAAACAACAATTTAAAGATAACGTTTATGATGATTGGGGTTTTGGTGATTACTTAGGCATATACAGCAAACTACCAGAGATAGATAAATTCTTTGATAGAGTAGAAGTATATTCACTTACAGGCAACGTTTCATTAATGTGTATCGAAAACAGCCTTAAAGAAGTACTTGCAAGTCAATACTTTGATGAGCCGTTCGAAATCAAAAAAGTTAACCTGGGCACAGGTAAAAACTACAAAGTTAAGTGTGGTGACAAACAATACTTTGCAAAAATTAAGTTCTTATCTGACGAAGAGCACGAAAGAGGTATTGACAATCTATCAGAAATTGATTGTTACAAACGCCTTATCAAATCTAATGTTCCAATAAAGCAATATCTAAGAACAAAACAAGGCAAATACGTTGGCCGTGGTTCAAACTACTATGTAAGCTTGCAAGAGTGGGTTGACGGTGAGACAATGGGCAACTTCGAAGGTGAAGAAAGCTATCTTATGGAATGTATCAAATGCCTTGCTAATATGAATAACGCTCTTGAAGGACTAGAACTTCCAAAAACAATGCAACACATCTTTTCTAGATATGACTTTATCATAGAAAAAACACAAGAGCTTCTAGCTAAGCTAGAATCTAAACCAAAAGACGAAATATATGACAAAGTTAAAGAGTGTTTAGAGTGGAAAGTTAAAACTCTTAAACAAATATCAAAAATGCAATGGCCTGATATAAATAAGTTTACATATTGCAACAGTCACGGAGATTTTTCAATATTACAAACTATCAAAAGAAACGGCAAAGTTTTCAAAATTATAGACTTTGAAAGCGTAGCGTGTGTTCCTATTATCTGGGAAATAATGAGATCTTTTGTATTGTCAGATATTGATGCCAAAGACGGTATACTTAACAAACAAAGATTAGAAAAATATATCCAAACATATCAAACAATAAGACCTTTAAGTCAGTTTGACTTAGATAACAAATATTTAATTTATTTTAGTCAGTTATTGCAAAGTAACTATGGTTTCTATAACTATATAGAATCAAACGATATGTCACTGTTAGAATTTGCATTCTGGCGTATAAAATTTTCTAAGGAATTATTAAAAGAGATAACACAATGAAGATAGAATACAATTTTGTCAGTCGTGGTACTGAGAGAGAATCAGGTAGCGACGGTTACATGGCTGTAACTCAAAAAATAGGTAAAAAAAGATATTTACTTCCAATCCCACATAAGCAAGATGAGATTGATGAGTTAACAAAAGACTACTTAGTCATAAAACACGTAGTTACAACTCCTCAACTTGCAGTTGCAAGATTTAGATTAATACCAGCTTTGTTTTTAGAAAGAAACAAGGTTGAACGTAATTCAAAAATCCTTGTTGTAGGTTGTGGTTGCATAGGGTATGCATTGCTTGAAGAATTATATTATCGCGGTTACAAACAAGTCACTTATACAACAGTTAGTTCAAGTGCAAGTTTGAGATATCCAAGAATAAGTTCTTTGCAAGTAGATTATAAAGACTATGATGTGATATTTGACACTTCTGGCAAAAGTGAAGTTTTAGATAACATAATCTTAAATTGCAAACCTCAAACAACCATAGTTTTACTTGGTACACCAAGAGGTGAGCCTAAGGCAAACCTATTACAAGTTCATCGCAAAAACTTAAATATATGTGGAGCTCACGAACTATTCGGTTATAGCGCAGCCCAAAGACAAAAAGTATTCGACAAAGTGTTAAAAAATATCCAACAACAAAATCCATGTTACTTGTCAGTTTGCAATTACATCAAAATTGATCAAGTTTCACCACAAGCTAAATTTAGCGCAATATATAACATAGTTAAAAGGTAAGAGTTATGAATTATAAATTTGAAGTTTATAACAAAGTTCTTTCAATAACAAATAAAGTTAAAGAGTTTGATTCAAAACTACAAGAACTTGTTAGTACATTTAGTTCTTCATCACGCAAAGACAGTGATTGTAATTTGTTAATTAATAAAAATAGTATAACTCTTACAATCAACAAAGAGTCTGTAAAAATACCGCTACTTGTTAATACAAGAGAGTTGTACCAAATATTTTACTTTTATATTTATCGCTGTTTTAACCAAGACAATCAATCATTTGTTCACGGTGCAGTAGTATCAAAAAACGGCGAAGGTGTACTTTTACTAGGAACCTTCGGTGCAGGTAAAACAACACTAAGTTTTAGATTGCAAAATCTAGGTTTTGAAATCAATTCAGCTGACCATACACTTTTGCAAATTATAGACAATGACCTATATGCAGCAAGTGGAACAATGCGTGTTAAATATAATGGTAACACAAGTTATATTCAACCAACCTTAGCAAAACAAAAACTAAAAATCAATCGCATAATGTTTTTGATAGGTCTATCAGACGGCGGACAAGTAGTTAATACTTTTGTAAAAGATCCAATATACAAAATGAAAAAGTTTTGGAACTCAATAATCTGGGTTTATACAAATCCACTTCAAAACTTCTCACAAGAACTACTAAAACACATCACACATAGCCAAACAGCCTTTATCAAAAAACTTTCTCAAACAGTTACACCAATGTATCTAGTCAGAGGCGATTCTGTTAAAGTAGCTAAGCAAATCAAACAAGACTTTGACGACAACTACACTCTTAAAGTAACAGCAATCAATGATGAGATAGGTGATGACTTAACAGAGCAAATTGAGTCTCTAAAAAAAGCTAACCTATCATGTGTAGAACTTAGAAAGATTGAAAACAAAAACTTAGACGAACTAACCGACAAGCAAATCGAAAAAGTAGCTTTGCTTCTAAAACAAAACAAAATTCAAGTTGTTTGTCTAGACTCTCCAATAGGAAAAATTGGTTACGGTTACAACAAAAATCAATTTGCAAAATACCTAGACCTTGCAGATAGGTTTGAATGTCAAAACATTAGAGTATTTTCTAACTTAAACAAATCAAAACAAGAGAGCGAACAACTCTTAAAACTAATGGTAGAAATAGCAAGATTAAGAGGCAAAGAACTTTTACTAGAAAACGAAAAAGGTCATTTCTACAACGGTGAAGATTTTGACTATGGCAAAATCAACTTACTATTTGATGATGATAACTGCTATCAAGACGGTAAAAATTACTTAAAAATTTTTAACAAAAACAAATCTCAAATCAAGCACATTCACCTTAGAGATTTCGATATAAAAACAAACAAGTTTGCTTACATTGGTGAGGGCGATTTAAACATGAACAAATTTATCAAGACCTTATACAAATCAAAGTTTGATGGATATGTATCATTTGAAACACACTTGCCTATGAATACAGATACACCACAAAGACAAAAAATGTTTTTATCAGCCTTAGAAAAATTCAATTCAATTCTAAGCAAAGTTACAGGGAG
>JAZRTN010000176.1:0-19467 GCA_045652045.1 Clostridia bacterium | reverse complement strand
TTGGAACCCTGGATTGTCTTCCTAAGACCGCTTGGCCTCCGACTTCCAGGACAAGCCATAACTTCTATAAAGTCATAGTGTTTACCTTGTTTAATATTTTGCATAACTTTGTTGGCGTTGCCTATACCGTTAACTACTGCGACACTTAGGTGTGTATTGCCAATAGTTACTTCAATTTCTTTTAAGCCTTTGGCTGTTCTTACTTGTTGTAAATCTATCTCTTCTGTTTTGTTAATTGATTGAGATACACATCTTAAAACAGATTCTGTTACACCACCAGTAGTACCAAAGATAAGTCCACCACCACTATAATCTGCTAATGGATTATCAAACTTGCTTGGTTCAACTTCGTCATAGTTAATGCCTTTTGCTCTTACCATACGAGCAAGTTCTCTTGTTGTAATAACTGCGTCGACTGAATTAAATCTAGAAATTTCTTCCTTCTTGGCTGTGCATGGCATTACTGCAACTATTTTTATATTTTCATTTTTGTGACAATGATTTTTTACAACTGACGCAAGCATCTCATTAGGGCTGCGGCACATTGATAAATTATCTATGTACTCTGGGTAATACTCTTCTATATATCTTACCCAAGCAGGACAGCAACTTGTAAATTGTGGTAGGTGTATATTATTTTGCAATCTTTCTAAAAGTTCTTTTGATTCTTCTATTGCAGTAAAGTCAGCACCTGTTACTACGTCATAAACATAATCAAAGCCAAGCGCTTTTAACACACCAGCCAATCTTTCTTCATCAAAGTATCCATATTCTTTTTTGAACTCTTCGCCAAAAGATACTCTAACGGCTGGGGCTATTTGAGCTACAACTTTGCAAGTTGAGTCTTCTAAAAATTCGTTTGTTTTTGAAATTGCATCAGTTTCATATAAACTTGCTACCGGACAAACTAATATGCATTGTCCACAACCTATACAATGGCTGTCTTTAAAAATCTTGCTATCATTGCATTGAATTTTTTCGCCGTTGTCGGTTGTTACTTTTTCAAGGGCGTAAGTTTGTTGTTGTTTAGAACAAACTTCTACACATCTTCCACAAAATACACACTTGTTATAATCTCTTGTTATTGACAATGATGAATCATCAATATCTGGGCCAGTTTCAAAAACAGACTTTTTAGCCTTGTTAGTAATCCACATTTTTTGAAACGCACAACAGCCTTGTTTTGCACAAGATCCACAGTTAAGGTTATGTTTGTTAAGCAAATTTTCTAAAATTTTCTTACGTCTTTTAACCACTCGTTCGGTATCAAGATATACCTTCATGCCATCTTGTGCCAAAGTGTTGCAACTGCGAAGCAAATTGCGTTTGCCTTCGACCTGAACAAGACACATATTGCATGTGTGTTTTTGAGTAATATTTTTTAGATAACACAACGTAGGTATGTACAAATTATTCTGTCTTGCAACGTCCAAAATTGTTTGGCCTTTTTCAAAACTATACTCTGTGTCGTTAATAAAAATTTTCATTGCTACCTCTTTTTAAAAAAATTATTTTATGGTGTTATTAAACAATAAAATTTTGTTTAATAAACAATGAACATATTCTGCTTAAATTATATCATTTTTTTTATTATTAACAACTAAATTAATGCTGTTTATTATAATTTATTTATAAATTTAACCTCCGAACAATTAGTCTATATTTAATTATATCGCCCATTTTATGGGGATTTTATCAAAAAATTTAATAAAACCATTTGGTCGGAAGGGGTTTTTAGATAATTTTTATGAATTTACTTCCCCGAAACCCTAAATCTATCCTTTTAAAACATCCTTTGTTTTGTCTTAATGTATATCGACTCTAGGGTCGATTTTGTATTAAAATTTGAGTTTTTGAAGTAATGTTTTGAAATTTGCCCGAATATTTTATAAAAAAAAGTGTTGCAAAAGGGACACTTTTTGCCAAAAAATATTGACTTGCATTTTTGCAAGTGATATAATTGCGTAGAGGTAAAAAATATAATGGCACGAAAGGCGAGAGAAATCAGTTTAATAGATAGTTACACCGTTGTATTCAGCAGTGCAAAAGATGTTACTTTTGACAAAGAAGACATGCAAGGTTTTCTTAATACAGTCAACTCTTTTAAGCTTAACGAAAACTACGAAGTGTTGGCTTATCACTTACAACCTAATATTTTTTATTTGGTACTAGCTGACATACATATCGGCATTGATGTGTTGTTAAGAAAGGTATCAACTAGTTTTGCTAAGAAGTACAACTACAAGCACAACCACAAAGGTGTTGTGTTTGGAGATAGAGCAACAACTACCCCAGCAGAAACTTATACACAAGTATATAATATGATATGTAAGATACATAGTTTAAACAAAATAACACCTAGCGAATTTAATAGCGAAAAGAATTATTTTGACAACAATCATATTGACCACGACTATATCTTACAAAGATTTGGAAGTGAACAAAACTTCAACAGTTTTTGCGAAAAGTACAATAAAGAAAATAACGAGTCAACTCTTGTAAAACTAAGTGATGAAGAGCTTGGAAAATACATACACGACACTTTTAATCTAACATCCGTTGAAATACAACAAATGCCACGCGGCGTAATTTCAAAAGTCATTGACCAAGTTGTAAAAATCACAAAGGCCTCTGCAAGACAAATAAGTAGGGTAACAAGTTTACCACTAAGATTTTTGTGGGGGCTATTAAATAAAAATAAAAAAACTAAGGTTGAAAATAATGAAATCGAAAAATAACAAAACTGATAACAATCAACCGTTGGAGCAAGAGGCGATTACAAAAGACGAGAAAACAAAAAAGGCTTCAACAGAAAAAGTTGAATCACCAGTTAAAAATAAAAAAACAAAAAAAGAAAAAAAGGTTGAAACAGAACAACCACAAGACTCAAACAAAAAATCAGAAGCGACAGTAGAAAACGAACTTGTAATTGTTGATGATGAACCTAAAAAGAAAAAAAAGAGAAAGGGCTTTACTAGACGAGGCATTGCAGGATTTTTAGTTCTTTGCTTTTTGGGTATAACATCTGGTTCTATAATAGGCGTATGGTTTAGAAAGAACTTTATGGGTGGTAGTTCATTTGACTACTCTACTTTGTCAGAAGCAAGCATCAGAGGAACAGAGACCGAACAAGCAATAGCTGTAACACAAGGTTTCTCTACAAAAGTTCCTACAAAAGATAATCTTATCTACAACTTTATCGCAGCAGAGTATAACTACAAAAATCACGCAACAAGTTTTCATGTAAGATCAAACGGTGTTGTTAACACAATTATCGGTGCACAAGATGTTTATTCTGAGAAGTTCTTTGATGGAACAACAGTGTGTGCAATCTCAACTAACAAAGGAACAATCGATGTTGCTGAGATGTCTGTACAAAATATTCTTACACCAGACGACATATCTGTTTATAACGGCAAAGGTTTATCTAAAACTTATTCAGAAGAAAAAATCAATTGCCCATTTGGTAGTAGCTGTTCTTACCACGGCAAAACATACTACACAAACAAATCAGATTACAATGTAACACCTAAAAAGATGACAGAAGCTCAATATATAGAAGAGATAGGATTTAAACCAATCAACCTTATTTCTTATATAGTTTCTTCACAAACAGTTCTTAACAAAGCCGAGCTTAGCAAAACTTTTAAAATTATCACTCTTAGCGACGGCACAACAGGTTATGCTTTTAGCTTAAACCTACACCCACAACTTAGCGTATTAAACTACGCTCAACAAATGAAACACACAAGTGGACTTGATAGTTACCCAACATTTAGCAGTGTTAAGGTAAACGTTGTATTATCAATGGTTGACGGTCGAGTTCAATTTAAATATTTAGACACAGACGAAGCTTACACCGTAAAATACGGACCAATGTATCCAAAGTGTACATCACAAATGCACCAAGAATTTAACTTTAACATTCCGGTTACGCTTCCTGTATAAAGGATAAATTAATGAGAAAAGTCTTTAAAGCATTAAAGTTTATAGGAGCATATCTCCTTATTACCATAGCCACTGCGGTGGGTGTGGTCTTTTTGGTACCAACAAATGACACCAGCGCAAACATAGGTGCTGGAAACATATCAACAATGGCACCAGTAGAACAGGGTAATTTTACAACAGTAGTAAACAACCTTATGGCTCTATCAGACTTTAATGTAGATGTTGATGCAACTATTAAAGACGCCAAGGGACTTGATGTTGGACTTGACCTAAACTTAAACATACATGCTACAACAGGTTTTGCAACAATTGATGCGCAAGGTAGCATAGGAGTTACTTATAACGGCCAAGTATATAACATAAATATTACTTTTACTAATAATACATTATATATAGAAATCAATCCTGCCAAAATAACCATTACAACAAATAGCTTAATGGACGGCATTACTCAAACACTTAAACTACTAGACATTGAACTTAACTTATCTATGGGAGAGTTTGATGTTTCAATGATATCAGCATTGCTTCAAGGCTATACCGAAACAGAAACCGATACCGGCTACGACTTAACACTTACAGTTATGGGCTTTGATATCAATATGGTTTGTGACAAAGACTTTAATGTTCACACAATTAAAGCTCCACTTAATGTATCAGGTATGGACATTGATGTAACAGCTTTGGTTAACAGACCACAAACACCTTTTAACATTGCTCCTCCAACCAACGCAAACGAATACTTAAATTTAGGAAAAATCACAGGATTACTTGATTTTGCAAATACAATTAAACAAAACAAATATTTACACGCAGGTCTTCAAGTAAATTACAAAGGATTAAACCTATCAGCAGATATTCAAGCAGACTTTAACGACACAATTCAGTTCTTGCTACAAAACAACAACTTAGGCGATCCACTAGCACTATTCTTTAACGGCAGCTCACTTTATACTAAATTTGGAAACCTAAAAGTACAAACAACTCTTGATGATTTTGCCACCGTTGCAGATTACATCAAAAACACAATCTATCCTAAACTTCAATCAATGAACATTGAAGCGTTAGAAAAAGCTACTCAAACTATACAAACTTCTCTAAACGAAGTTAAAAATACACAACTTGATATAAGTGTAGGCAACATATTAGAGCTAGTATCTAATATCTCACTTGAAGGTAACAACTTACACTTCTCAATGCCAAATGTTATTGACTTAACACTTATAACTGACGGCAAACAAGTTAATCAAATCAAAATTGTTAGTGGCGACTTAGAAATAGTCTTAGATATAATCTCAGTAACAAAACAAGCAATTGTATTTGATACAAAAGATTATGTTCAATTTGAAGACTTATTTACAAACATACAAGCAATTGTAAATTCTTTAACTCAATCTGGTGCAAATGCTAGTTTACAAGTAACAGTTGGGCAAGAAACTTACAACCTTCACTTATATGTTAAAAATGTAAATAACGAACTAAGCTTCAAACTTACTACTACAATATATAATAAAGTTATAGAGATTATCGTTCAAAACGAAACTCTTTACTTACAGGTTGATAACTTAAAAATCAAAGTTCCTTTTGAAGATGTTGATCACCTAGCAAATTACCTTGCTTCAACATTTAACTTTACTCTACCACAAGCAAATGCAATTGCTAACACAGTAAAAGCGTTAACTTTAAAAGATATTTCACTAGACTTTATCTCTTCAATCACTGCTACTAAACACGGTATGAGTATTGAAGGAAATAACTACTCAATCAAATTAACTCAAAGTAACAGCTTTATCTCAAACGCACAAGTTAGTGTTGGCCCAGTTGACATTAACCTTGCAGTTTACAGATATGGCGCAGTTGATATTGGAACTGTTAGAGATAGTGATTACGCTCACTACTCAGAAATCTTAACAACTATCGACAACGCAATGAGCTTTATAAACAATAGGGTTTATAACTTTAACCTAACTACTCAAATAGCGTTTGCAGGTCAAACTCACACAGCAAACATATTCTTAACATTAGATACTCAAACATTACACTTAGATAGCATAATCGACCTAATAATTGACGGACAAAGACATCAAGTATTATTAACTTACATAAACGACACCGTTTACCTAAGTTACAAACAACTAAAACTTAAAGCAACTGATTCTTTACTATCAAGAATACCTGGCTTACTTAACGGACTGCTTCCAGGCGCAAGCTTAGAATCTACACTTCCTAGCGTATCAAATACAGCTTTTGGCCTAAACGAAATTCTTAACCTAGTAGAAAACTACACAAATGCATTGCAAAGCATTAGCTTTGAAAATAACAGCCTACAAGTTTTATTTGACCTATCATATATTGATAGCAAATTTAGCAACATTCTTTACTTGGTTGCAGGTGTACACTCTACTCACCTAGAACTAAATGTTAACAACCTACACTACGGCGACCTTGGCGTTAACTTGTCACTAGTTGCGACAGTTTCTCAAAATACAATTAACCAACCTATCGGCAACTATATTGACCTAGAAAGATATGTTAACTTAATCAGCAACACTTATAACAAATATGTTGCAAACAAATATATCGATTTAGACATACAAGTTAACTACAAAGACATAAATGTAGCAGCTGACCTAACACTTGACCTAAACGATACATTAAAAATGTTGTTTGAAACTCAAACATTTGGCGATCCACTTTCAATGTTTGTAAAAGGCAACACATTATTTACTCAATTAGGAAATATCAAATTACAAGCAAATACTGGCGACTTTAACGACATTGTAGATTTTATCAAAAACACACTTTATCCAAAACTTCAATCAATGAACATTGAAGCACTAGATAAAGCAAGTCAATCTATCAATACAACTCTTACCCAAGCAAAAGATACTCAAATTAACCCAACACTAGGCGACATTGTTGGTTTACTAGAAAACTTAACATTTGACGGAGACAACATATTCTTCTCAATTCCAAATGTTGCAAACCTTTCTATAATTGCTCAAAACGAACAACTAAAACAAATAGTTTTAAGCTTTGGAGATTTAGAAGTAATAATCAATGTAGTATCTCTTGAAAAACAAAACATTGTATTTAACACAAACGGTTTTGTTAAGTTTGAAGATATCTTCCCTACTATCAAAGCAGCCTTTAACTCTCTAACACAAGCAGGAGTTAGCGCTAACCTACAACTTACAGTAGACGGTCAAACTTATAACTTTAACCTATACGTAAGAAATGTATCTAACCAAACAATTGTTAAACTTACTACAACTATATTTAACAAACAAGTTGTTGCAACTATTCAAGGCAAAACTGCTTATATTCAAGTAGACAACTTAAAAGTTAAAGTTCCTTTTGAAAACTTTGACCACTTGATTAATTACCTTGCTTCAACATTTAACATTACACTTCCACAGGCAACTGCAATTAGTGATACTGTAAAAGCATTTACTCTAAAAGACATTTCGCTAGACTTTATCTCTTCAATAGTAGCAGTTAATAATGGTTTTATGGTAAGTGGAAAAGATTACTCAATCAAACTATTATCAAATGACAACTTTATCACTAACCTAACAGTTAATGTTAACGACATTGTTGCTTCACTAAACTTCACTGAATATGGCGCAGCTAATGTTGAAGTTATCAGCGATAAAGATTACACACATTACTCACAAATTATTACAGCTATCGAAAATGTAATTGATTTTGTTAACAACACAACTTATAGTTTATCTCTACAAACAACAATTGCTTACCAAGGTAGCGAATATTTAGCAACTATCAACCTAGTAGTTAACACACAAACAGGTGATGTTAATGGAACAGTTGATATAACAATCAATAATCAAACTTATACAATTAATGTTACTTACATCAACAAAACAGTTTATTTAACTTATGAAGAATTAAACCTAAAAGCTGACAACGACTTAATCAGCACAATATCAGACATAGTTACAAAAGTTTTACCTAGCTACATTGATATGGCTGGTTTTGATAAAGCATTGTCAAAAGTTAACGATAATTCTTCTACAACACTTAATACAAACCAAATCATTGACTTTGTACAATCTAACTCAGACGCACTAAACAGCATTAGTTTTGCAGATAACAAATTAACAATTTTACTAAACCTTGCAAAACTAGACAAAGGCTTTACTAAACTATTATCAATAGTTGCTAGCCCAACAAGTTCAGACATTACTATTACAATTGATGATTTATACTATAATAATGTTGATGTTGATATCGTTGCCGTTGCAAGCATTTGCGACCAAACAATTGCTGCTCCAACTCAACAATACATAGATATAGACAATTACTTAAACCTAGTAACTACTCTTCACAATACAATCCAAGACAAATTCTTAGATTTAGATGCAAATGTAGTTATTGACAATTACTCAATCGACGCTGGTATCATTGTTGATTTTACAAAAGGTTTAAAAGTATTACTTACTTCAAGCTCTCTTGGTAGCAACCTTGATATTAGATATCTTGCTAACAAAGGCAACCTACTTGTTGACTTTGGCAACCTACAACTTGATTGCAACTTTGAACAATTTGTAGATTTATACAAATACATTACTCAAACTGTTTTACCAGAAGCAAATAACCTAAACATTGCAGAATTAAAACCAATACTAGAACAACTAAACGGTTATCTTGACCAAGCAAAACAATTGACTAATCCAACAAGCGCAAAACAAGTAACAATCTCTCTAAGTGATGTTGTAAATATTCTTAACGACATTACATTTAGCTCAAACTCAATAGTTTATAACAAAAACGACCTATCAATCACAATTGATACTACAAACAATCGTTTCAATAACATTGTTGTTAATGTAAACGGAGTTATTATAACACTAACATTTAACCAAACTTCTTATACTAATCACTTTAATGTTGATACAGCTTCATATGCAAGCTTTGAAAAAGTTTACACAAAACTTACTGCTCTTGTAGATAGCTTAATCACAAGACAACTAAGTGGCGTTGCTACTATTTCTCTTGACAATGGCAAGTACGAATATGTAGTTAAATATTCTCTAAGCTACGCAAACAATTCTGTATTCTTCAATTTTGATACAACAGCATTTGGACAAGATGTTCAAATCACTTATCAAGATGGTTACTTGTATGTAACTATTAATGAGTTAAGCATCAAAGCTGGTTGGAACGAAAGATATGACCTTGTTGAATACATCAACAAAGAGTTCGGTCAAAACTTTACATTCCCATCACTAAAACTTGCTGATTTAATGAAAGGTAACAAACAATTCTCATTAAAATCAGTAGATATTGATGTATTATCACAACTTACAGTAACAGACGACGGCATGACAATAGTTGTTGATGGCATAACTATCAACTTAACAAATCAAGGTACAAAGATAACTAATATTAGTGTATCTTCTAGTGACTTTGAACTAGACCTTGCTATTGATGCTGTTGGTACAGAAGCTAATATCCAAAAGGTTAAAGATACCGATTATGTTCACTACACAGTAGTTACTTCATACATTGATGAAGTAAGCAACTTAATGGATGCTAGCAAAGATGAATTAACTGACCAATACTCAATCACAGGTTCACTTTATGTTTATGAAACAAACTTCAAAGGAACTCCTTACTATACTTACTACGCAGATGGTTCAAAACAATACTCAAACTATATGTTAGCAAATCTTGACAAACTAAACCTTGATATTGACAACGGTTTACTAAATCAACTTGCTATCGAACTTAGAACAACCGGTAAAGGTCAATTCTATATTGATCAACTAAACGGACTTGATTCTGAATTTGATGTATATTTCAACAGTGACAACACAAATGGTGGATTATACTTCAACTACAACAAACTAAAACTTTTCCTATCAAAATACTCACTTAACGAAATACTTACTTCTGCAAAACGCATCATACCAATGCTACTTGGCAACGACCTAAGTGCAGTACTTGATATGGTTAAGTTTACTGAAAACAATGATATCTATGTAGAAATGGGCTCTGACGTTACAAATGCAATGCCAAAAGGCACAGATATTATTGGGCTTGTAGAGCAATTTGCTCCATTACTAACAAAACTATCTCTAAATAAAGATGGCGTGCTTGAAATAGGTCTTGACTTAACAAGTATGAGCGATATGTTCAAAGAGCCACTTGTGTTAAAAATTTACACAGACGAAGCTGGCAAGTTCCACTTAGCTGTTGACCAACTATTTATTGGTGGCAACGCAACAGATGGTTACAAAGGTATTAGCTTTGACTTAACAGTTGATACAATTGCTCCATTTACTGGCAAACCTAGCGATATAACAAATTATATGAATTTGTCAGATGCAAGTGGACTACTAAACGCCCTTGCTAATACAGCAGAAGATTACAGGGAACTTAGCATCACTTCTACTATTGACGTATCTATTGCCTCAATACTAGATTGGCAAATTCCTCTAAATCTTAAACTTAACTTTGCAACAGGCGAACCAATTATTGTTGCAGACTTAGGTCCAATACCAGCAGTTGTTTTACTTAACAATGACGTTCCTTATGTAACAGGCGATATAGACTCAGGTACAAACAGAACACTTCATATCTACTATAAAGATGGTTATGTTTATTTCTATCGTCACGAAACTATTAATGGCTGGTATGTAAGTGGTTGGGAATCAACTTTCAGTAGAACATACGAAAAAGCTCTAAAAATTACATTAAACGAGTTTATGTCAGACCCACTTGGATTATTACTTCAATATGGTTGCGGATTTGGCGATACAGTAATGAACGCAATTAATGAAGCTATCGCAAAATCTGAAACTAATAAGAAACTATATCCGATGGATTATAGCAATATATTAAAGGGCTTTACTTACACAGCAAGTTCAAAAACTTACGACCTTGTATTAAACCTAAAAGAACTTTCTAAAAACGACGACCTAGACACAATGAAAGCAGGTCTAACTACTACAACAAAAAACGGCAAAGAATACTTGCATAAAATTAGCTTCTATATGAATATGCCAATTGGTATAGATATCGAGCTACAAACATTGGACACTCACCCACTTACAATTGATTTGGGTGCACCAGCAGATGTAAGCGCAGAAAATAGCTATATCAACAACTACAAATTCCCAGTAGGCGAAGAATGGCATGCAGATAGAGGAAACTGGAAGCAAGACTCAGGCGATTATCAAATAATATTCAACACTCAACTTGATGGTTACACAATAAATACAGTGACTGCTCACGTAGGCGATTATATTAATCTACCTACTATCAACCAAACAAAAGTTGTTACAAATGGTAATGATAGAGACACTTATAGCTTTGCAGGATGGACAACAAGTTCTTCTGGCAGTGGCAAAGTTTATACAGGTAGTTACAAAGTTCCACGTGGTGGTGCTAACCTATATGCAAAATGGGTTCTTGTAGAAAGCATCCGTACAACTAACTTCTATGTAGATGGCGTACTTGTTAGTTCACAAACTGGCAATGTTGGTACAACACTAAATAACGTTACAGTTGCAAATAAAGCTGCATATAGCCAAGATGGCAAGTTTAAATATGTACAACAACTTGTTGGCTGGGTAGATAAAGATGGCGTTATTGTTACAACAATCGAACAAGAAACACAAGATGTTTATGCTTATTTTGAAACAATAGAAACTTATGAACTTCGTACAGTAAACTTTGTAAACAACACAGGCATTAACCCAACTTCTTACTCAAACTATGCTTATCACGAATTTAAGTTACCTGAATACAAAACAGGCGACACAGAAGTTGTTGGAAACAAACAAGTTTCTTACAAAGTAGAAACTATTGGTGACACAACTAATACTTATATGTTAATCAACGAAGACGGTTTAACTATTACTTACCTATTCGACAACTGGTATACAGATGCAGCTCATACTAACGTTTATAACGGCAGCGACATTATGCCAGACGCAGATATAACATTGTATGGCAAATGGGACGAAGTTTCTCGTGCAATGGAAAGAAACATCTCTATCTACGACAATGGTGTAAAAGTATATAACGACAACTTAATGTCTGGTACAGCACTTGATATCAATACAATTGCTAGCCAAAACAGTAAGGTTGTATATAACGAACACACAAAATGGTATTTAGATGCAGATTATACTAACGAGACAACATTCCCAACAGTTATGTCAAGCGAAAGCGATATAGTACTACATATCCGTAACAAATATAAAGTAGACATTACTTATTATGTTAAGGAAGCTGTAAACGGCCTAGATGCTCACGTAGAAAAACATTATGTTGACTATCTATATCAAGGAGAAACAATCACCTTCCCTACTCAAACAAATTACGAAATCACTTATTATACCAATGCTACAAAAGCAGTTCCTACACATATAACAGCGTATGTGTTTGGTGGTTATGTTTATAATGACCAAACTGCTCCAACAGTAATGGATAATAAAGATATGGTTATTACTCCTACCGTAACACAAACATCAGAAGACTTCTATACAATCACATTCCATACAGACTTTGTAAGATCTGGTTGGTGGTGGAGTAATGGCGAAGGTAGCCTTGGTGGAAATTACACAGTTGCTACAAAATATGTGTTAAAAGGCGCTACTCTAAAAGGTACTACACTTACTAAGAGAACTTCTATTCTAAACAATACTACTACAACAGAAACTATTAGTGCAGACATCAATAAAAATTATGGTGGTGTAAAATACTACTATAAAGCAGCAGCTTGGAACACTTCTGGTTGCAAGAACTTAGATAGCAGTATGTTAGGAAAAGATTCTTCTCCAAGTACAGCTACTATAACTATTAATTCTAACACTGACGTTTATGTAGAATGGCAAAGTGCTTAATAAATAACAAAAAAAGAACAATCAAACAGCGATTGTTCTTTTTTTATTATAAAAATATTAAAGCTAATTAGAGTACATTCTCTCAAAATATTTAATAAGAGATTTTTTTGCCCTTTCTGTATTAACATACGCAAGCCATCTTAGTTTTGCACAAGGTACAGAGTAACCCGTGTCATCTTGTTGAGTGACAAGTCGTACTTTATCATTATTAACAAGGCGTGTATATAATGGCTGTCTATTTGGAGAATTGTTAATTAATGCGTATTTACAAGCAAGCCCCAAGTCGTCGTGAATTTTAAAAGCAAAGTCAAGTACAGTACTACCCTCTGGCATTTTTACAAGTTCGCCTGAACGAGTGTAAACGTCGATGTAGTTTTCTACAATACCACCACTTAGGTTTTCTTCGTCAAGTAGGTCTATATCTGTACCTTCTGTTGTACCGTTACGCATTAAGATATAGTCTTCTAAACTAATAAAGCACATTTTATATTTGATACGTTTGGTATCTTGAACTAATAAGTAGTGTTGTTTGTACTCGTTATCACTCTCAAAACCAATGATTTTAAGATATTTAGTGATAACATTTTGGTCAAACATTTCATACAAAAGGTCAAGGGCTTTTTTCTTAGAAAGTTTGCCATTGAATATAACATAAATATTTGTTGTAGGCACACGATTAAAAGAGTTTCTTTTTATTAACTTAAACTTAGTTAATTCTAAGGTTTTGCGTATGCGCTCATAAGTATTGTATAAAGTTTCCTCTTCAAGCTCTATTCTGTTTAGTTCATGTTGTCTTTTTGCTCTAAGAAAATAGTCGTGTATTAAGACAGTAAGATCTTCTTTTAGTTCTTTACAAGACGGCCTGTTTAATTCGTGAAAGTAATTATATCTATACTCAAACTCTTCTATCTTATGACGGTTGACTATTCTAAAACATTCATTTTGCAAGTTTTCGTAAAAGTATTTTGTTTTTAAAAGGTGAGCTAGGGGCACTACCCACTTTTCGGTTTCTTTTACTTTTTCGATTTGTTTATATTCGGTAAAAACAGAGATGGTTTTTAAATTATCAAGTCTATCTGCAAACTTAATAAAAAACGCAAACTTGTTTTCTTTACCAATAGAGATAAGTTTTTTGAAAGACTGCTCATCTAAATTAAGTTTTTGAAACTCAGGGTCTTCAAATATATTGTTGATGTTAATGGTGTTTTGGTTAATTGCAGTTACTGCGTCAACAATTTTTGCAATGTTTTCGTTGTAATTTTCTTTGATTTGCTCTATTGTACACTCGCAATCTTCTACAACATCATGAAGCAAAGCTGCACTTATCACATCAGTATCAAACCCTAATGAACACAATGTTTCTGCAACAGATACCGGGTGTAGTATATATGGCTCACCTGATTTTCTGAACTGCCCTTCGTGAAGGCTATTTGCAAGGTTATAGGCATTAACTACGTTGTTAATACCTATTGAATTGTTCTTTTTTAAGATAGATATGATGTTTTGGTACTTTTGTTCGTAATCAAAAGGGTTATTCATCATCATATTCGCTACCCTCTCTTATTAATCTAAAATAGCTGTCATCTTCCATATTTGATACCTTTGCAAAACGGAACATATTGGCTTCTATCATATCTATTAACATATTAGAAAGGCTGTCTTCGATAATTCTTTTCTTTTGATATTCGTTAAGTTGGTTTGGGTTATCTTTGTTTTCGATATACAAAGTTTTAAATAAATTAAGTAATTGCTCTGCTTCGTTATGCACACTTACATCACTTGTACCAAGGGCTAACATTTGGTAAATTTCGCCGTCTGGCATACGAAGTGCGCTGCGTGATAAAATTATAAACTGAATACAAGGCATTTGCTCTCTACCACGAGCAACTGAGTTAACCGTGCCAAGTCCACCGATATATTTATTGTTACTTGGTGGATTGTTTAAGATAATCAAACAATGGTCTTTGTCTATATTGTTTTTTAGACTTAAAAACACTTGCAAGTTTGATAGTTCTAATATACCAAAGTAAGCTTCTTTATATTCGTTATAAAAAGCTTTTTTTGCTGCTGTGGTTTTTAGTTGAGATAGTTTTTTCAAACTGTCTTCTGCCTCTCTACGAGAACCAAAGAAACAAGCGTTGCTTATTAAGTTACCTTCTCCGTTTGTTTCGTCATATACACTTGCTACACCATATTTAAGAATATTGGTAGAATAACTAACTCTGCCTTTGTATACGTTGGTGTCGTAATAATAAATAACATAGTCGCCTACAAATCTTTTAAAATTGTCTGTAATGGTATTTTGTTCAGTAGAAAAGTTAATTTCCTTGGTCAAAAACTCATCAATGTTGATATTGTATGCGTCTTTTAGTTTAAGTAAAAACTTAACTGATGGCTCACTATCTTTATTAAGGTAATTGTTTATACTAGCTGGGCTAACGCTTGTGTCTTGCGCAAGCTTTTTTTGACTATGTATTGCACTTAGGTTTTTTAAGTTGGTTACAAAATAATTTTTATCACTCATAATCTCACCTCTATAAGCACATTTTATATAATCATCAAAAATTTAGCAAATAAATAAACCTAATTTACTAAACTAAATTTAAATTAACAAAAATTTATTATAATAAAACAGTTTTATATTAGTATTTATCAACAAAATATAAGGTTTTGTAATATTAACAATTAAACTTTTTGATTTTGGGATTATTAACTTAATTTATAATTGTAAATAGTTTTATCTAACTATTTTGATATAAAAAAATAACCCCACTATTATAAGTAGGATTATTTAAATTATTATTAAATTTGGTTGATAGGGTTACCGTTTAAAAAAGCTTCTATACTTTGTATGCACATATCAATACGGTTAAACTCGCTTTCGTTAGTGTTGTATGCTCTATGATATGTACATACAACTCTGTCGTTATCAATTAAAGCTTGTGGAACTTGTTGTTGATCTACGTCATCTAAACCTACACCAAACAATTTGTTTTGGCTCATAAAATCACTTAACTCGTCTAGGTTAATAATTCCACCTGTTGTAGAAGTTAAAATTGAGTTTTGTTTCATTTTGTTAAGTTGTTTTAATCCTATTAAGTTTCTTGTTTGTGGGGTTAATCTACAAGTGTTACAAACGATATCGCAAGTAGAAAGTAATGTATCCAAATCAACATCTTTAATATTTGGTAAGTTTTTTGGAGTTCTGCTACAAGCGTAAACTTGCATATTAAATGCTGATAACAATTGCGCAAGGCGTTTGCCTATATGTCCAAGACCTATGATACCTACTTTTTTGTTTTGAAGTTCTATACCACGACTAAAACCAACTTCGCCACCTTGTTTATAAGTGTTATTAAGTGTTGTGATATGTTTTGCGCAATCTAAAATAAGAGCTAGGTGGTGTTCTGCAACTGCGTTTGTAGAATAGTTTGGAGTGTTAGAAATAACAACGCCATTTTGCTTAGCCAAGTCTATATTTTTAACCCAGTCATAACCTGTATAAGGTAGACAAATAAATTGCCCTTTTTTCATTTTTTCGAGTATTGGGTTTGGATCTAGCCAGTCAATTAATATAGCGTCTGCATTATTGACAGCTTGTGCTATTTGATCTTCGTTTGCTTGTTCGTAATAATGTACTTCGCCTAATGTTTTTAATTTTTGCATTTGACTATCGGTAAAGTCAAAATGTTCTAATATATAAATTTGTTTCATATATCTCTCCTAATAATTATATTATAACATATTTTTTGTAAATTGTATAATTTTGCACATATTAAACACTTAACAAAAAAAAAGAGCGATTAATTTTCGCTCTCTTTTATCATATTATTTATAACTTCACTAGCTACATCAGGTCTATGCACTTTGTTTAAGATATATAGCCTATCTTGTGTTTCTAATATAAGGTATCCGTAGTCGATTTCTTTGCGCAGGATTGTTTCTATAAACACAAAAGCTGCTTGCTCATATCTAAAAGTTGCTTTAATAATTTCTTTTAAAGATACGGTTTCTTGCTTGGTATCGTTTATAACAAACACGCCTGAGGCAAATGTAAGGTAGTCGACTGGTTTTTTGTTATGGCTTATAATAGACACAATTGACACGACTAAATACAACACACTTACTATACATAGAGATATACCTGCCCACAGATGCACAAAGCACATACCAACACTAAGCAAAATAAATATAATAAACATTATTATTGTAAAGGTTGGTTTAAGTTTGGTGCGTTTAGCTATGGTTAGGGCTGATGATTGATTAGGCATACATTACTTCCTAACTGTTTAATTTTTCTAGTTTTTCTTGAATAATTGGTCTTGCAATATCTACTTTTGCTGTACCTTTTGTCATACGCATTGTTTGACCGATAAAGAAGTTAAGCACTTTTTCTGGTTCTTTTTTGTAATCAGGAACAGCTTGCATATTTTGTTCAAATACTTTATAGATAATATCTTTTAACTCTTGCTCAGTCATTGTTACAAGGTAGCCTAGTTGTTTTGCAAGTTGTTTTGGCTCTTTATCTGTAAAGCAAACTTGTTCAAACAATTCTTTTGCGTTTACTCTTGTGATATCTTTGTCTTCGACAAGCTTAATAATTGTTACTAAATATTCTGGTAAGATAACTGAGTTGATATCTTGGCTTTCGTCTGTTTCTTTAAGTTTTCTTAAAACATCTGTCATAATCCAGTTAGAAACAATTTTTGCGTTGCCATAAAGTTTAAGGCAAGTTTCAAAGTAATCAGAAACGCTACGTTCTTGTGTTAAGATTTTTGCGTCGTATTCTGGAAGCCCTAAACTTTCAACATATTCTTGTTGACGTTGTTTAGCTAGTTTTGGGATTTCACCCTTCAAATGCTCAACAACTTCTCTACTAATGGTGATTGGCAAAATGTCTGGGTCTGGGAAGTATCTATAATCTTGTGATTCTTCTTTTGAACGCATTGTAAAACTTCTGCCTTTGTTGTCGTCCCATTTCCTTGTTTCTTGGGTGATTTTTCCACCGTTTTCTAAAACTTCGATTTGACGTTCTGACTCATATTTAATAGCACGATAAACCATTTTGAAAGAGTTTAAGTTTTTCATCTCAGTTCTTGTGCCGTATGGAGTGCCTTTTTTGTGTACTGACAAGTTAACGTCACAACGCATACCACCTTGTTCCATACGACAATCTGCTATGTCGCCGAAAGTAAGGTTGCTACGTAGTTTTGTTAAAAACTCAACTGCTTCTTCTGCACTGTTGATATCAGGCTCTGTAACAGTTTCAATCAAAGGAACGCCACCACGGTTATAGTCAATTAATGTACCTATTTTTGCGTTAACGTGGATAAGCTTACCAGCGTCTTCTTCTAGGTGGATACGGTTAAGTCTAATAACTTTGCCACTGTCTAGTGTAATGCTGCCGTTTAGGCAGATTGGTTTTTGTAATTGGCTTATTTGGTAAGCCTTGCAAAGGTCTGGGTAAAAATAGTTTTTACGCTCAAACACTGCAATATCGTTAATATCACAACCAAAGCAAAGACCCGCTTTGATAGCAAGTTCGACTGCTTTTTTGTTGATAACAGGAAGTGTTCCTGGTAGTCCTATACATACTGGACAAATATTTGTGTTTGGTTCTGCGCCAAAGCTGTTGCGACAGCTACAAAAAACTTTTGTTTGAGTTTTAAGTTCGGCGTGGATTTCTAGACCAATTACTATTTCGTAATCTGACATTATCTTTTACCTCCCTCAAAACTTGTTTGAACACAGCTTGCAATATCAAGAACTGTTTGTTCTCCATATAGTTTACCCATAATTTGCATACCTAGTGGCAAGCCACTCTCGCCTTTTGCGTATGGCACGCTTATTGATGGTAGGCCTGTAAGGTTAGCAAAAATTGTAAACATATCTTCTGCATACATTGCAACTGGGTCTTGCTTAGAGTTTCTCTTGAACGCTTCGCCAAAAGTTGTTGGCATAACAATTGCGTCACATTGTTCAAAAACTTTTTGAACTTTTTTAGTTAAAGATTGTTGGATACGCTTAGCTTTAACATAGTAAGCGTCATAATAACCACTACTCAAAACAAAGTTTCCTAGCATTATACGGCGTTTAACTTCTTTACCAAAACCTTCGGTTCTGCTAAAATCATACACTTCGCCAATATTTGTTGCTGCTTGACTACGTGTTGTATATTTTACACCATCAAATCTACCCAAGTTAGAAGTTGCTTCTGCTGGGGCGATTATATAGTAAACCGGTAAAGATAATTTGTAGTCTGGAATGCTAAATTCTTGAACTTTTGCGCCTTGTTCTACTAACCATTTTTTAAAGTTTGTGTATTGGTCTACATATGGAGTTTGTGCATAAAGTTGTTCTACTTCTTTAATAAGACCAATTGTTTTGCCTTTTACTGATGGAGTAAGTTTTTCAAAATACTCTTCTACTGGGGCTTTTGCACTGGTTGTATCGTGAGTGTCATATCCTGCTAGCACTTGCATAAGTAGGGCACTATCTTCAACGGTTTTTGTGATAGGTCCTATTTGGTCTAGGGAACTTGCAAATGCGATAAGACCATAACGAGAAATTCTACCATAGCTACCTTTAAGACCAACAACACCGTTAAATGAAGCTGGTTGTCTTACTGAACCACCTGTATCAG
>JAZRTN010000175.1:0-7750 GCA_045652045.1 Clostridia bacterium | reverse complement strand
CTAAAAACAGGTTTTTTTGTTTGATAGCTATATTTATGTTTTTTGCGATTAGTTTGTTTGGGCTAAATTGTTACAGTGCTTATGCTGATACAAAAGAGTTTGCTCTACAAAACGGAAATTTTGGACAAAACATTTATATTACAAACTATGATAACTATTTGTTTGTTGCCGACACTGACAACAATATGATACAAGTAATTGATCAACAAAGTTTGCTTATGTATAGTTTTGGCGGATCTGGAAGCCTTGACAGTAGCACTCCTTCCCCAACACTAATTGCTTGTGATAATCAATTAATATATGTCGTAACAGACAATATGACTTTTATGAAAGTTTTTGATTATAACGGCAAATATCAAGGTTTATATTTTAACGAATATACTGACGGACAAAATTCTGTTATGTTTAACAAGATTGTTGCCCTTAACTTTGATACTTATGGAAATTTATTTGCTTTGCACATTGGCCAAGAATCTCAAAACAATGCTTTAATCAAAAAAGTTGATGATAAGTTTGTTAAAGTACAAGTTGAAGGATTAATTATTGACCAAGATAGCAAGTTGTTGGTTTCTCCAAGTGGAAACAATCTTGTAGTTATTACTACAACAAACATTTACTTAATAGATATTGACACAAATACTATTACGAACACTTATGCTCACACTATTAGTTACAATGATATTAAAATTGACTACTTAGATAACTTATATTTTTATCAAAAGGCTGACAACAAAATAGTAAAACTTTCTAGTCAAGACTACTCTACTACAAACGAAGAAGTCGTTGATGAAATTAATGAAGGTTTAGGTTTTTGTTTTAACCAAATTAGTGGTGAGACTTTCTTTGCAGATGGCGTTGATAAAAATGTTAAAAAGGTTGATATTGACCTTGTAGAAGATTTATCACAATTCGCAAAACCAACTGATTATTTGTCAGATGAGATGAATACTGTTACTCCAACTATTGCAGTTTTGAACAACTCTGCCATTGCTTACAACTACCCATACACACTTTCTTCTTGCTTAACTCTTGGTAGTAGTGATTATGTTTATGTTTTAGATGATAGTAAAGATTTTTATTTTTGCATGGTAACAAATAAAGTTAATTACAACTTAACTGCTTACATTCACAAAAAACATTTAACTATTAATCCAACTGATGCTTATGTTGTTAGTGGCGAAAATTATATAATTTCTACACCACAAGCTGTTATTTATAAATACCCAACTTCACTTAAAATTAATACAGCTAGTTTAGAAACATTAAGTATGGATACTCCACTTAATTCTGGAACAAGAGTTAATGTAACTAAATTTTTGAAACCTTATAAAGATAGCAATGGTGTTAATTTTTATGAGATTGAACTTGAAGATGGCAAGCTGGGTTATATTGCTTCTTCTTCAATAATTTCTTACAATACTGTAAAAGAAGCAAAGAAAATCAAACCTAATGCTACAATTAAAATTACTAGTGAAAGAGAATTTGTTAATCTTTATGTTAAAAAAGGTGGCAGGTATGAACCTCTTTCTACTGAGGTTTTGCTAGACGGAACAAGAGTTAGACTTGTAAATAATTATGACAAGTCTGCCAAATACACTGAGATTAAGTATATTAACAACGAAGGCAACGTTGCCACAGCCTATGTTAAAACTCAATACATTGCTCTTGATGGTATTACTTTTGAAATTATTATTGCTATAATTTTGGTAGTAGTTTGTTTTGTGTGTGGACTAGTACTTATTGTTATTGTTAAGAAGTCTAAAAACAAAGTTTAATATAAAAACACGACTGTTCGGTCGTGTTTTTTAGTTTTGTTGAGATTTAATGTATTTTTGCCTGTTTTTGGGCAAAATATATGTTAACTTGCTTTAAATAAATTGACAAATAAGCCTTAATTATTATATATTTTAATTAGTATTAATATAGGGGAATAAAATGAATATTAACAAATTAGTTAACAAGATTGTTACTAACCCTCAATTAATCAGAAAATATGAGCGTAACCCTCAATATACAGACATAGTTTTGGCTACTGTTAAAGTTAACCCTTCTGTTTTGACACAGGTGTCAGACTTTTTGTTAGCAGACAAAAACTTTGCTGTTGCTAGTGTTGCTAACAATGCTGCTTCGCTTCCTTATTTTACTGATTTTTTAAGAAATGACTATGATGTTATTTTTAGTGCAGTTAGTAATAATGGCTTGTTCCTAGAACACCTTGACGAATCTTTTAGAGATAACGACAACATTGTTTTTGCTGCTGTTGAACAAAACAGCCTTGCATTAAGGTTTGCTTCGACTAGACTTAAAGCAAACATTGACCTTGTTATGAAAGCTTATGCTAGTGACAAATCTAACCTTGCTTATGCTTCAAGAGGTTTACTTGCAAATAGAGACTTTGTTGTTAATATGGTTCAGCTAGATGCTTCTAACCTATTCTATGCAAGCACTGAACTTAAAGACGACAAAGACTTGGTTATGGGAGCTATCGAACTTAACTGGGAAGCTTATATGTATGCAAGCGAAAGACTTAAAGCTGACTTTGAAGTTTTAAGTAAAGCTGTACATTTTAACACAAGAGCTCTTAACTTTGCCCCACAAGCTATCAAAGAAGACTCTGACACAATGCTTAAACTTTTGGAAAAACAACCAAATGCCTTGGGCGAAGTTGGTGAAAACTTGTTGGGTGACAGAGAGTTTGTTTTAAAAGCTGTTGACCTAAAATGTTCAATCGTTCACATTGCAGAACACTTAAAACAAGATGTTGAAATTGTTAACAAAGCACTTGCAATGAGAATGAGCGAAATCAACTATGTTAGCCCTGAATTAAGAAATGACGACGACTTTATTCTTAATGCCATTGCAATTAATGCATCTGCACTAGATTATGCTTCTGATAGACTAAGACTAAACAAACAATTCTTAGCAGAGGCTATCGGCTACAACCTAGCAGTGTTTAGTCACATACCAAGCAAGTTTAGACAAGATAAAAACTTTATGTCTATGGCAATATCAAAGAACATAAGTGCTTTGGAATATTGCTCTGACGAACTTAAAGCTAACAAACAATTTATTTTGCAAGCGATAAGAATTGATGGTAGAAGTATAGTTTTTGCTAGTTCTAAATTAAAATCTGATAGAGCTGTTGTTACAGAAGCTGTTAGACAAAATGGTAAGGCTCTTGCCTATGTAAGCGATGAACTTAGAAATGACAAAATCATTGTCACAGAAGCTGTCAAAACAAATATTTGCAACTTTGAATATGCTTCATACTCTTTAAGAAGTGATGCAGACTTTGTAACCTACTTGTTCAAGCAAAACAGTGAAGCACTAAAATATGCTGGTGATGTATTGTTAAACGACCCTGCATTTATGGAAAATATCGTAAGATATGACGGTTTAAGTTTGCAATATGCTAGCGAAAACGTGCAAGATATGAAACATATAGCAATAGCTGCTATATCACAAAACAAAGATGCTTATTATGTATTGTCTGATAATTTAAAACATGATTCAGAAATTATTCAAATGGTAAACCCGGAGGCAAATGTAAATATGATAAATGAGAACATTGATTTAAACAATTACAATGTCGACAACAATGGCGCTACTGAACAAAATGATAACTTTGACAACACTCTACAACAAAACACTTATGTAGAACAACCACAGTACACTCAACCTGAGTATGATCAACAAGGTTTTGCTCAACAAACTTATGAGCAACCACAACAATATGTTGACCAATCTCAATATCAACAAAACAATTATGTTGACCCTAACTACAATCAAGGCTATGCTCAACCACAATACACTGAGCAACCTCAATACGTAGACCAAAATCAATATGTTGATCCAAATACTCAATACGTTCAACCACAATATCAAGATCAACAAGTTTACGCTCAACCAGCATATGAGCAACCTGCATATCAAGAACAACCTCAACAATACGTTGACAACACAGAATATGTTGAACAACCAGCATATGTTGATAATACTCAATATGTAGACCAACAAGCTTATGTTCAACCACAACAAGAAACTTATATGCCAGCTCAAACAAATGAGCCAATTGATCTTGCTGATATGAACGAGCCTTACGTTGCCCCATCAGCAGAAGAAACATATAGTCAACCAGGCATTGACCCTAACGAACAAGTTCAATCAACATACTATGCTGAACAACCTCAACAATATGTTGACCAAACACAATATGTAGAACAACCTCAATACGTAGAGCAACCTGCTTATCAAGAGCAACAATACGTAGAGCAACCTGTTTACCAAGAACAACCTCAATTTGTTGAACAACCAACATACCAAGAACAACCACAACAATACGTTGATAACACTCAATATGTTGATGCTAGCCAACAAAATTACTATCAACCACAAGAGCAATATGTTGAACAACCACAATATCAACAAGACGCTTATGTTGACCCTAACTACAACCAAGGTTATACAGAGCAAGCTTACCAAAATCAACAAGTTTATGCTCAACCACAATACGCTGAACAATACGCTGAGCAACCTCAATACGTAGACCAAAATCAATATGTTGATCCAAATAATCAATATGCTCAACCACAATATCAAGATCAACAAGTTTACGCTCAACCAACATATGAACAACCTGTATATCAAGAGCAACCACAATACGTTGACCAAACTCAATATGCAGAGCAACCTGTTTATCAAGAACAACCACAATACGTTGAGCCAACTTATACAGAACAAGCTTATGTTCAACCACAACAAGAAGTTGTTTATGAACAAGTAGCTACTCAACCAGAAACACTTACAGAACAACTTACAAGAGTTATTCCAGAAGTATCAAGAGAAGTTGCTGAAACTTTTGCACCAGACAGAGTGGCTGAATTTGAGTATGAAATGAAAGTTCAAAAATTCCTTTCTACTCCTGCTCCACAACCTGTTCAACCGGTAGTAGAAGAACAACCAGCACAAGAAGTTTACGAACAACCTGAGACTACTAACGAATATGTTGAAACACAACCAGCACAAGTTGAAGAAGTGGAAGAACAAGTAGAAGAAACTGTTGAAGAAGTTGTAGAAGAACCAGCAGAAGAAGCTGTTGTTGAAGAAGCAGAAGAAGAATACGAACTACCTAAGAAAGTATCTTTGGCAAGAAAAACAACAACAAAAGCAAAAGAAGAAGACAAACCAAAAACTCCTGCTAAAAAATCATTAGCAAAAACTACTACAAAGAAAACTACAACAGCTAAAAAAGCGACAACTACAAAAACAGCTGCTAAGTCTACTGCAAAATCTACTGCAACAAAGACAACTAAGAAAGCTACTACAACAGCAAAACCAGCTGCTAAAAAAGCCGCTACTAAAAAACCAAGAGCAGCAAAAACAACAGTAGTATATGATGATGTAGATAAAATGCTAGATGATTTAATCAACGACGCAGACAATCAAGGTTAATAAATAATAAAAACTACGGACATTAAAGTTCGTAGTTTTTTTGTTGTACAATTGTTTCTATTCTAGATATCTTCTGCTATATCGTATGTTTGATAAATGCTATTAACATTGTTTGATTGGATTATGCTTTGGGCATTATCTATAAATGATATTTTTGAGATAGATATTTCGTAGGCTGTTTTTGTTAAGTTTTCTTGGTCGCTAATTTTCTTTTGATATTCTCTACTTTGTATTCTACCAGACAAAAATACCTTTTGGCCTACGGTTGCATTTTTTATAAAACGTGCGTTTCTGCCCCAAGCTATACATGGCAGATAGTCTGACTTGTTATATGCTCTATTAACTGCAAGTAGTAAGTCACTTATTTCTCTTTTAAAAGGTGTTGTTCGGTAAATTGGCGGTTTACACACATAACCACTTAATTCGATAATATTTGGATTCATACTTTCATCAACTTCTGTTAGTTCTCTTACAAAAACTGTTAACATAAGTTTACTTTTGTTGTCGACAAGTTTATTATAACTACGGAACTGGCCTTTTATAGCAATAGTGTTGCCTATTTTGAAATCTCTATCGTTTAGCAATCTTTCTGATATTGTGATAGGTATAATATCGTTATGGTCTGACAGGCGCTTAACTGAAAGGGATAGTTCATAAAAACCTTCCCCAAAAACTTCGTGGCTAAACTGTGGTTCACTTTGCACTGATCCTATTAAAAAAACTTTGTTATTTTCCATAAATTCGTAATTCATACTTAACCTCACTTTTTGATTTGTATTCCCTGAGAATTAATTGTATAGTTGTCTTTGTATATCAATTCGCCAACACTTACTATGCTATATCCCCTATCTTTAAGGCATTTTAAGATGGTTGGCAATGCTTCTGTTATATGGTCTGAGTTGTTATGGCATAAAATAATTGAGCCGTTAGTAACTTTGCTTATTACATTAGAACTGATTTCGCTAGCAGAGATGCCTTTCCAGTCAAGAGAATCGACGTCCCATTGAATAGTAGTAAGTCCAAGTCTTGATGCGTTATCAATAAGCTGGTTGTTATAAGCACCAAATGGTGGTCTAAAAAGTTCTACTTGTTTATTGGTAATATCAGTGATTTTTTTGATTGAAGTGGATAGTTCTAAATTGATTTGCTCAGAAGATTGTTTTGTAAGGTCTGGATGCGTATTGCTATGCGTACCTATCTCAAAACCCTGGGTAGATATTGACTTGGTTAGTTCGGGATATTTATCCACCCAAAAGCCGACTAAAAAAAATGTTGCATTACAATTATACTGTTTTAATATTTGCATAATTTGTTCGGTTTTGTCTGCTCCCCAAGCTGCATCAAAACTGATGGCTACTTTTTTTTGTTCGGTTGAAACTTTATATATTGGTACTTTGCGATAGGTTTTGTTAAAGTACACTTGCGACAATGCTGGTTCACCACCAAAGTTTATTGCAAGAAGTGTTAAGACCATTATCAAAACTAAGGCTATTTTTATGCTTTTTGATTTTACAACGACAAATTGCATCTTATCCTCGCTATTATTATATAGTTTATTATTATTGCTATTTTGACAGTTTTTGTAGGTTAATAAGAGTTATTGTCAATAGCAAGTTTTATATTTTATGTTTATTCTAAGCGACACAAATATATTACGAAAATGTATTCTAAAAATAAAAAAGCACCTTAAATTAAGGTGCTTTTTTTATAAAATTAATTATTCTACTAGATACTTATAGGCTTGTGCAATATGTGGTGCTGTACGAAGTTTTTCAATTAATTTACCTTTGCCTGTTCTGGCTTCAATTGGGATAAGCTCGGTAGAACGAGAAAGGTAATCATCTTTTTCGGTTTTTGCTACTACTATAAATGCATTTTTTACATAATCAGCAAAGACTATGCTGTCGCCTATTTCTTTTTCTCCTAGGCTATAAATTTTTACGCCTTTACGATATCTAGCCATTTTTTCGATTTGACTTACAAGTACACGCTTGATATATCCTCGATTTGTCATAACTACGACTTCGCCTTCGTCTGTGACTTGTGTTGCACATACGCAATAGTCTTTATCATTAAGGTTAATACCTTTTACACCACCTGAGATTCTGCCTTGCAAAGGAACATCACTCTTATCGGCATTTAGTACCATACCTTTACTTGTAATAAATATTAGACTACTATCTTTTTGCTCAACAGTGATGCTGATTACCTTGTCATCATCTTTTAGTTTGATTGCTTGGAATGATGCTTTTGATACACCATATTCGCTAAATGCTGTCTTTTTAATCATACCTTTCTT
>JAZRTN010000174.1:0-17987 GCA_045652045.1 Clostridia bacterium | reverse complement strand
GTTAAAATTCGATGTAGAAAAATTCCATCAACAAAATCCAAATTTCAATAAATCACGCACAACGCAACTTCTTAATAAATTATTAAATGCAGTAATCTTGGGTGAAGTAAAAAATTCACACAAGGATTTAATAGAATATTTAAACAAATCAAATAAAAAATAAAGGAAGTAACTTATGGTAGAGATTATTTCACTTGTTATAAGCATACTATGTTTGCTTGTATTATTGTATGTTGTTTTCAAAAAAACGCCTACATCAAACGGCATAGACAATGCGCTTTTAGACAATAAAAAACAACTTGAAGACCTAGAAAAATCTTTCAAAAACATCTATGGTACATTGCTTCAAACTAACAAAGAATTTAACGATATTTTATCTAATCAAATAGAAAAATATAACAAAAACGTTGTTGATCAACTAGATCTTATGACAAAATCTCAAATAGAGCAATTAAAGTCAATTGAAGCTAGATTAAACACCGTTTTACAAGCGACCGAAAATAGACTAGACAAAGTAACCAAAACAATCACAGACAACCTTAACACAATTCAATCAACCAACGAGAAAAAACTAGAAGAAATGCGTTTGACTGTTGATGAAAAGTTAAGTTCTACATTAGATAAACGTCTTAACGAATCATTTAAGTCTATTATGACTACGCTAGATACATTTACCAAAAACGTTGGCGAAATCCAAAATGCAGTTGATAGCGTGTCTGACCTAAAAAAAGTTTTGACCAACGTAAAAACTCGTGGTGGTTGGGGCGAAGTCCAATTAGGCAACTTGTTAGAGCAAATACTATCACCATCTCAATATTCAAGCCAAGTTCAAATCAAAGCAAACTCACAAGAGCGTGTTGACTTTGTAATTAATTTACCGGGCAAAGCTGATGGCGAAATTATACATCTTCCAATAGATGCAAAATTCCCTATGGAAGACTATTCAAGATTAATAACAGCTAGTGAGTCTGGTGATGTTAAGCAAATAGAAGAACAGTCTAAAAACTTAGAACGTCGTATCAAAGACGAAGCAAAAAAGATTAAAGAAAAATATATCAATATTCCACACACAACAGATTTTGCAGTGTTATACCTTCCAGTCGAAGGCCTATATGCAGAAGTTATTAGAAAGACTGAACTTTGCGATATATTGCAAAGAGATTACAAAATTTTAGTTTGTGGACCAACAACACTTACTTCGCTTCTTAATAGTTTACAAATGGGCTTTAAAACACTTGCCATCGAAAAGCGTTCTGGCGAAATATGGAATATGTTGTCTGTGTTTAAACAAGAGTTTAATAAGTTTGTAGAGCTAATTTCAAAAACTCAAAAGAAACTAAACGAAGCATCTAACACTATTGATGACGCAGCCAAAAAGACAAGAACGATCCAACGCAAACTTCGCAGCGTAGACGATATCGAAGGCTCAGAGCAAGTTTTGTTAGATGATATTGACGAATAGTTTTTGTTAGAATAATTAATATATATTTCTTCCATACTAACTATGGGAGAGTGTATATGAAAAATAAATCACATAAAATAATATCTTCCATATTAATCGCAGCAATAGTAGTTGCTATGTTTGCGTGTGGGGGATATTTTTTATTTAATTTAGACAACAAAACTTTTAAACAAAACACAACCATAAGTGGTGTAGATGTGAGTGGGCTTAACCTTGCCCAAGCACAAGATAAAGTGGGGTATATGCTAGATTCCACAGCCCAAGATGTTACGCTAGATATTATTTATGAAGATAAAGTTTGGTCTTATAATGGTAGCAATTTTGAAGTCAATACCAATGCGAATAAAATAGTCAAATCTGTTTTTGACAAAAACCGAAGTGGCGACTTTTATAAAAATGTCCAAATTGTCAAGCATATCCAAGATATGGGATTTAATTCTCATATAGCCTTAAATTATGTTTTTAGCAATATGCAAGAAAAAATCGAGTCAATCGTAGCAGAAATTGAACAACAACCAATAGATGCTACTATTAATTTTTATCCCAACTCTAACCCTATGTTTGCATTAACTTCTCATCAAGAAGGCGTTAGGGTAGATGTAGAAAAATTGTATGAAGATATTTCAAGTGCCCTTGCCACATCAAGACAAGCAAAGGTGTATGTCCCTGTTATAAAAACTAAACCACAATTTACGCAAGAAGACCTACTTAAAAGCACCACCAAACAATCAGAGTTTTCTACCAACTACTCAAAATCATCTAGTGAGCGAAAAAGCAATATTCAACTTGCCTTTTCAAAACTAAATGGGCTAGTTATTAATCCTGGCCAAACCTTTTCGTTTAATGATGTTGTTGGCGAACGTACACAAGCCAATGGGTTTAAGACAGCCAAAGTTATCCAAGACGGCAAGTTTCAAGATGGTATAGGTGGTGGAGTGTGTCAAGCATCAACCACAGTTTATAATGCTCTCATTAGAGCAGGTATAGAAGTGGAAGAAGTTCACAAACATTCTCTTCCTGTGAGTTACGTGCCACTTGCTTTTGATGCAATGGTATCTTGGGGATATGCAGACTTAAAATTTACCAATACAACATCTCTTCCTATATTCATAAAAACAACAACAGACCAAGACAATATCTGTGTAGAAGTTTTTGGTTATACAAAGCAACCTTCTGAGCAAATAAAAACAAGAGCAGAGTTTATTTCAACTTTGCCACACCAAGGCGACAAAGTTGTTGATGATATACAAGGTGAGTACTCAGATAAAATAATGTTTAAAGGTGAATACCATAGAGTCAAATACCCACAAGAAGGGTACGAAAGCAAAGCATATGTTCAGTTATACCAAAATGGAGTTATGGTCCAAGAAAAACTAATAAGACATGAGCGTTATGAGCCACAACAAGGTATAGTATATCAAGGAGTAGAGCAACTGCCCGAAGGAATGACTTTGCCAAAGAACACAGTTAATATAATTCCACCCCAACAAAAAGTAGACAATACAAATGTTCAAGAAAAAATTACCAAAGCTTCGCCTTCTGACCTTACCCCATAATTTATAGCACCCCTACTCTAAATAGGGGGTGTTTTTTTATTTATGCATATATAAATTAATATTCATTATTAATGCATAAACGTTGCATAAACCTACAAAGTTGTCCACAAAAGTTATCCACATATCTCTAAAAATAGCCAACAAAAAGCAATAGTTTTGTAAATTTTGCCCTTGTCAATGTGGATAACTTTTTGCTTTTTGTGGATAAGTGGATAAAAAATGTGAAAATCTGTGTATTTATACAAAAATTTGGTTAATAATTCAAATTTTTTATAAATATAAATGAAAATGTATAATTATGAATGTGTGGATTGGTGGATAACTTTTCAACTCATCAACATCTCCACAAAAGAGCACTTTTTTGATAATTTTTGTTTAAAACTCTCATAACCATATTAAATGTAAATATTTTTACTTGCTATATATATTAATTACTTAAAAATAATTGCAAAAAAACACTTTTTATAGTAGAATATGGGTAACAAATTAAGGGAGGGAATTATGAATTCTGTTAGAAAACTTAAATTAATGCCTCTTATCATCGCAGCAGTTATGTTTATTTTGGGTGTCATTTTGATATTCATTAGCGATCATGTAGGCACACACATGCCAGTAATTATGGGAACTTTCGTTCTTGCTATTGGTATTACAAGAATTATCTATGGTTTCTTAACATTTAGAGAAGAACTAGATGCTAGAAACAATATCACACTAGGTGTTCTTGATGTTATCTGGGGTATCATTATGCTTATCTTACACGGTGACGATAGTGCATTCGTTGTATTGTTTGGTATCTGGTGTATGATTGGTGCAGTTTTGGAACTTGCAGAAATGGTTCGCAACATCGTTGCAAAAATCACTTGGGTTGGCTTACTTGTTGACTCAGTTATCAACATTGTTTTTGGTATTGTTATGTTTGTTCAACCATGGCAATACACTAATGCAACTAAGGTATTAGATTGTGGTGGATTCACAGGTATCTACCTACTACTTAATGCATTCACAGTTGTATTGATTACACTATTCTCAATCAAAACTTCTGTTTTAAACAAAAAGGTTGTAGAAGAAGTTGCTCAACCACAACAAGCACCAGTAGAAGAAGCTACACCAGTAGTTGAAGAAGCTCCTGTTCAAGAAGAAAAGGTAGAAGAAAAAGTTGAAGAAAAACCTGCTGCTAAAAAACCAGCAACAAGAAAAACAACTACAACTAAATCAGCTACAACAAAAGCATCTGCTACAAAAACAACTTCAACAACAAAAAAAGCTCCAGCTACAAAAACAGCGGCAAAATCAACAGCAACTAAATCAGCTGCAAAAACTGGAACAACCACAGCAAAAAAGACAACTTCAACTGCTAAAAAACCAGCAGCAAAAAAAGAAGCTCCAAAAGCTGAATAATTTATCAACAAAAAACCTTAAAATTATTTAAGGTTTTTTTATTGCTAAAAAGGGGTATTTGGTGTAATATATTAATAGTTTATTAGCTAAATAATTTATTATAGAGGTATATATGAATATTTTTAAAAAAATGCCAAAATATAAAATTATACCACTGTTATGTGCATCATTAATATTTGTACTTGGAATTATTCTTATTAATATTAGTTCAAACAAACAAGCCCAAGAACAAATGAGCGCTATCGTTGGTGGAACAATTTTAGTAGTTGGTGTTATTAGATTAATTTATGGTGTAGTTTTGCTTGTCAAAATTAAAGAAAGAGATAGTCTTTATAATATAATACTAGGTGGCGTTGATATTATTTTTGGAATAGTATTTTTAGTATATATCAACAGTAAAATTGTTTTCTTAGTTTTATTAAGTATTTATGTTTTGATTGCTGCCATACTAGATTGTTTTATTTCAATAATGAAGTCTTATGACGAAATCCCTTGGGTGGGTGGACTTGTAGTAGGATTAGTTAAATTTATTTTAGGCGTATTAATTATGTTTAAGCCTTTTGGTGGGTTTGGATTGTGGTTAGTATTCTCTGGAATATACTTTATGCTACAATGTGCAAGTTGGGTTTTCTTTACTCTTAAAGTAAAAGCCATTAAAGAAACAGGCGAATTAACCATAGAATAATACAAAAAATTAAGGCACTTTAAGTGCCTTTTGTTTTGGAGATAGCTTATGAAAAAATCAGTTAAATCAAATAAAAAAGACAAAAGCACATTAAAACTTGTCTGGCAAGTAATGACAAAAAAAGATAAGCGCAATTTCTTTTTGTTGCTTTTGTTAGGACTTGTATCTTCGGTTGCAATACTTATTCCTACACAAATTGTTAGTATAGTTATATCTAAATTATCCAATAACCCTATGTCGTTTTTTGGTATAGCAATACCTGATAATTGGAGCTATATTGTTATAATAATCGGTGGTGGTGTGGTTACATACCTTATGCGTATGCTTGCCTTAACATACAACTTGCGTATGGAAGCTTTAATTAAAAGGGTTGTATGTAACCTAAGATCACACACTTATGGTTGGTTAGTTAGTCCAAGAAAAAATATGGACTTAAAGATGACACAAGGTGACGCTTTGTATCGTATGAACGAAGGCCCAGAATATATAGTAAGCGTACTTGACACCTTCTTTGCAGAAGTTGTACCACAAGTATTGTCTGCTATTGTTGCGTTTGTTTATATATGTATAGTTGATGTATTGTCTATGCCATTTATTATCGCAGGTCTTGCATTAGTATTTTTGTGTGTATATGTAAGAACTCGTTTAGAAAAAAGCATCTCTATCAATATGGAAACAACCAAGTCAGCCGTTTCTAATAGCGTAGCTAATTCTATAACAAACCTACCTGTTATCAACCTTTACAAATCAATGTTTTTTGAACAATCTATTTTTAATAGAAAGATTGAAGACTATTATACTCAACAAAAACGTCAGATAAACCTTAGATGGTTGTATTGGACAATGGTTAGACTTGTTGAAATAATGTGTACATTTAGTATAATATTTATTTGTGCTAAACGTATATTTGCAGGAGATATGAATCCAAGTAGCATTGTTGTTATTGTAAACTACGTTTCACAAATATTTACCCCAGTTCAAACAGTTGGTTTCTTCTCAACCCAATGGGTACAATGCAGCGTAAAAATCAAACGTCTATACGAAATCCAACCAAATAAGTCAGACTTGTTGCCATTAACTCCACTTGAAGTAGACAAAATCAACACCTTAGAACTTCAAAATATAGATGTCCAAAATGGCGACGTATTTAGAATAGAAAATGTTAACGCAAAGTTTGTTAAAGGCCAAATGACAGTTATCTACGGTGAGAGTGGTTGTGGTAAATCAACCATTATGAGAGTAATAAGTGGTTTGTGTGAAAAAGAGTCTGGTAAGATTTTAATCAACGATGAAGAAATCCCAACAGCTTATCTTGTTAGCGACAAAATGTCTATAACAATGCAAAGCCCATATATCTTCAATAGAGATGTTAAGCTTAATGTACTATATCCAGATGGCGAACATTACAAAGACACCAAAGAAATTATCGACCTATTTGGTATGAATAAACTATATAATCGTAAATTTAATGAAAAGCGCCAACAAAACTTAGAAAATATGCTTTCTGGTGGGGAAAAGAAGAGAATTTGTATTGCAAGAGGTTTGTTAAAACCAGCAGATATTTACATCTTTGATGAACCAACCAACGACCTAGACCATCGCAACGCAATGAACGTTATTAAAAGCATAAACAAACTTAAAAAAGACGCAATAGTAATTGTTGTTTCTCACGATGAAAGAGTTATGAAGAAGGCTGACCAATTAATAGAGTTTAATAATAAAGTTATGGTTAATCCAGAAACCCCAGACGACAATGATTAATAAAAAACACCCTAAAATAAGGGTGTTTTTTTATATTTATTAGCTACTTAAACCACTTCTTTTTTGCAAAAAATATAATCATACCTGTCACAATTAATGTGCAAACCGTAATAATTACTGGGTAGGCATATGTCCATTTAAATTCTGGCATAATAAGGTTCATGCCATACCAACCAACTATAAGTTGCAAAGGCATAAAGATTGCTGTGATTATAGTAAATATTTTCATTAGGTGGTTTTGACGCATTTCAAATTGAGACTGCCAACTATCTCTTAGTTGAGATAGTAAGTCTCTTAAATAAAAAACTTCACTTTTTAGTTTTGGTATGCGCCTATCTAGTACGGCAAACATTACTTTTTCTTCTTGTGAGTCTATCCAAACAGGGTTAGATTCAAAAAACTCATTTATGTTAGTTAGTTGTTCGTAGTGTTGTTTATATAAAACAAGAGTTTTTCTGTAAGCATTGATTTTTTTGTTTACTATACCTAAATCTTTTTCTTTTTCCAAACTATCTTCAAGTTTAGTAAACTCATTTTCAAGACTCTCTAATTTCAAATAATCATTTTCAGTTAAGTCACCAATTAATGCCATAAGCAAACTTGATGGAGAACTATCTTTGGTAAGGTGTTTTTCTAATTTGTTTACTAATGCAGATTTGTTTTGGGTGATATATATAGAAAAAGTCTCAAAGTCTGTATATAGACCAATTATTTCTTCTGCTGGGTTGATACTTGTGTGGTCTTTTACAATAAAGTTAAAAGTTGCCAGATAGTGTTTGCCGCAAGTCTCTATTTTGTTTGAAGTTATGTAGTCAAGACTTCTTGTTATTTCTCTTTTTGTGTCTTCGTCAAACACATCTTTAAGTTGTGGTTTTGATATTACAAGTATTTTATCTTTCCAGGCTGTTTTTTGTGTTTCGCCAATGCTTAAAATTTTTATTTTCATATAAACTCCTAAGTGACTTTATTATATCACGAACAAATATTTTTTTACAAATATTTACTACTACAATAAGCCAGATTAATTAAAAAGATTTAATATAATTTACGCATTGACACCGGACAGTTGTGATGTTAAAATGTAGATATAGGGTGAAATATGTCTAAAAAAAGAAAAAAACTTATTAAAGAAAATCGCAGAGGCCATACAAAAAACGATAGCATCTACGATATGCCTCGTAGTCGTGGCACGCAAGAGCCCGTTAAGAAAAAAAGTAGGCAAGAGCGCTTTTTAAGAGACTATATCAAAGCTGTTAGAAGTAGAGAGATAAGACCGTTTAGGTTAAAGTTTTTTGGAAAGAAAAATCTTGACCCGAGTGACCTTGCAATGTATAGCTACGACATAGAAGCAGCAAGTTTTTTTTGTGACCCAAAGAATTTAGAAAAATTAAAATACATAGCAGACCAAAGGTTAATAGAGGTATTTGGTCCAGATGCCTTAACACGTTATGGTGTACCAAATTCATACAAGAAAAAAGACCTTCCAGATCCTAAATATGACAGAGAGCCAGAAGAGTATGTTTTTACATATGACGACATACAAAGAGCGCTTATGATTTTTGCTAAAAAATACTTTGTAGAAGACTGGCAAGTCAAAGTTAGCAATCGCAACGAAAAAGTGGAAAGCCGTAGATTTATGATGAGAGTTAACGGCGAAGTTATAGTTGGAGAACTTATTAGAGAAACTCAAAAAGCCTATAACCACGTTATAACCAATGCTCGTAGTGGCATTAGAATGTCAGGTTTTTATAGAGGTCTTAAAGAAGGCTATTTTATAATAGATAGATGTGACTATCAACCACTTTCTCAACATTATAACAAACTAGACGAAAATGGCAATTTTTGCCCAGCAGGTGTATTAAAGAAACACACCAAACTTAGCCATAGACACGATTATAGTTTGTTGAATAGATTGTTTTTAACTCAAAACCAATCGCCAGACATTATACCAACCCCACTTAATGAGCATAGACTAGACTCCGAAGAAGAACTTGCCTATGATAGTTTTGAGCATATGTTTGAAGTTTATAGCAACTGGGCAAGATTTCAACCTAATATGATACCAGAACAAGAAATTGATCGCAGGGGTATAAAAAAAGTGGGAGTGATGTATTGCGAAGACTTTACAGTTGACAAACTAGTTGAGCTTATGGAACAAAGAGAAAGAGCAAGGCTAAATGAAGTTAAACAATACACTTTACCGACAATGGCAGTTATTCAAACCGAAGGCTTGACCCAAACAGATGTAGAAATATCAGATACTTTACGAGTAATTGATTTAGATGATGATGTGTTTGTACAAGACGAATTAACTCCAACTACACCAACACCTTCTGTTGAAACAACACAACAACCTAAACTTCCAAAGCCACAAGAACAAGGAGATGAAGAATGATAAATATTAAAGATTTAGAAAAAGAATTTAATAAAATCAATACCTTTACAAGATATGATAAGTCTTTGGTGTATAATTCTAACCTTGTGTATAGAGATGGCTCAAACGAAAGTTTTTGTTATAGCGTTTCACAAGTCGAAAAGGGTTATATGATAACAGATATCAGTTTTACATATAACAAACTTCTTAAAGAAGATGTAGACTTATTAGAAGATGAAGATGTTATAGAATATAGAAACAGAGTTTTAAACTTGTTTAATGTTGGTTTGGGAGAGTCAAACGAACTTTATATTATAGTTAAATCATTGCAAGAAATACCCCTTGCATTAGGCAACTTGTCACAAGCTATGACATTGCTTACATATATTCCGTTACAATTTGAATAAAATTTTTAACCCAAAGTAAATCTTTGGGTTATTTTTTAATTAAAAGCCCTAGTAGTTTGACAAAAAACACAATTAAGTTTAGACTAGAAGTATCAAAAAACGAGAGAAAATATTATGAAAAGTATATTTGTTTTTAACCCAGAAAGTGGTAATGGAAAACTAAAAAAATACAAAGATTATATCTTAAAAGAGCTGAGTCAAAAATACGGTGATGTAGAGTGTGTAGAAACTACCCACGCAGGCCACGCAAGAGAACTAGCTCAAAAAGCACCTGGCAATTACTCTTACTTTTTCATTGCTGGTGGCGACGGTACTGTTAACGAAATAATAAACGGTTTTGGTGAACAAACAAACAAACCAGTTATAGGATATATCCCTTGTGGTACAGTTAACGATATTTCAAGATCGCTAGGTATTAGTAGAAATATCAAAAAAGCAGTAAAAAACTTAATCACTGGCGAAGTTTATGCTCACGACATTTTTAAAGTAAATGACAAATATGGTATGTATGTTTGTTGTACAGGCTTGTTTACAAAATCAAGTTATTCAACCAAGCGTGAATACAAAAAGAAAATGGGCAAAATCGCTTACTTCTTTAACGGAGCAAAAGACGTTTTTACAGCAAGACCAGTACCCGTAACTATTGACTATAAAGGCAATACTATCCACCGTGATTGTTCGCTTGTATTAATATTAAATTCAAGAAGTGTAGCAGGTTTTAAACTAAACAAAAGGGCAGCACTAAATGATGGTGCAGTTGATGTCGTTTTGGTGCACTCAGATAAGCGCGAAGTAAGAGTGCAAGATATTATTAGTACATTATCTTTGTTTGTAAGAGGTTTGAAAAAATACGAGATAAGTGACAAAGTTACCCATCTTAAACTTTCTAACTTTACATTAACTACCAAAGAAGGCACAGTCATAAACCTAGACGGAGAAAAGAGCGCCGCAGGTAGTTTTAAGTTTGATGTGTTAAAACAAGCCGTGCAAATAATAGTTCCTAAAAAATATAACTCTCAAAAGTACAACCAATTTTAATAACAAAAACCATAGCCGTCGCTATGGTTTTTTAATTTGGGTCTTTTATTTGTATAATATATATGCTATAATAAAATTATAGGAGTGGAATATGGATAGTGCAAAAAAAGCTAGTATTGATTATCTTGTAGCTATGGGGATATTAATCCCTTTTGACCAAGTAGAGCTTTATCACGGCAGGGCCAACACTACAAATACCGAGTGGAGAGTTGACCCAAATTATAATAACGCAGGCAACAATACCGGAAACAACAATGTTTACGAAATACCAGTTCTTTCAACAGGACCAAAATCGCTTGCGCAAGATTATGCACAATATAGAGCAGACGAAATAGGCTATGGTGCAACAGCGGAAGTTCATAGAATAAAACCTTATGACAAAGACGCAATGTTCTTTAATGCAAATATATCTCTGACACAATACACACCAGAGCAAATACCTAAAATTATTGAAGCGCTTAAAGCAATATCTGTCCCATCTGTAACTATGGGGTCACCAATTAAGTTTGAAGATAGAAAAGTTGCAAAAGAAGCGCTTAATATTTGTAAAATCACTTTGGCGCAAGCGTCAGCCATTGGCATACCATATATAACAAACGATATGGTTGAGCAAATGCAAAGAGAACACCCAAACTTGCCACCAGCCCTTTTAAGACAAATATCAGCATCAGTTAATACTCGCAATCTTATTTTAAGACAACCAGAACTTGCAATGTATGCCTATGAGCAAGGTATAAGCGAAATTTCTCCAAGAGCTGGTAAAGCTTCAATATTCTGTCCATTTAGTTCTGAATATCTTTCATATTGGCTTTCTCAAAACCACATAGTTGGTTTAAGAAAAGCTGTTAAAACGCCTAAATTTGGTGGCAAACAGTTTAATGGTTATTATATTTTTGATATAAGCAAAGTAAATACCGAAAAAGTAGTAGGACAAAGATATGCAGCACTTATGCAAATGTATGGTGGAGCAACCCCACTGCTTAACGATTTTATGCCTGACACTAAACTTATGGAAGAGTTAAAAACTTCTAGCCCACAACAAACAATGCAGTTAATTACAGATTATGTACAGTGTCATAGAGCAGTATCGCTACCAGCAGGTGTGTGGGAAGGTTTTACCGTCGGCGAACATACCGAAACGGTTTTAAGAGTTTTTGAAGATAGTTTTGGCCAAGATATACCACAAGACCTTATGCCATTTATGAAAGTGGCCCTATTTGCACACGACTTAGGTAGGGGTAGCGCATATGTAAAGGGAATTGGTCAAAAAGAAGAAAACAGAAGATTTGCAACAAAACTGTTTGATAAACTTGGTATGTCAGCAGAAAGTGCAACGCTTGCTCACTTCATAATAGGAGAAGGCCAAGAGTACACATCAGATTATTATGTTAAGAAAAACCCACAAGCTATGCCACAACTTTTAGAAGCGTGCAAAAAAGAACTTACAGTAACATATGGTAGAGAGCCAACCAAAGCAGAAATTGATGCGCTTTGCAATATGTGTAGAGTAGTTCAAACATGTGATAGTGGCGCATATACAAGGTATGCAGTAACTCGTGACAGTCAAGATGGATTTTATTATCATAACGGCAACGATAGGTTTACTGACAATGCCCAAGCACAGGGTATCAACCATGATCGTATCCGTTTAAAAAATCCCCCAAAACCACCAACACAATAATAAAAAAAGAGCAAATTTAAAGTCTAGAATTTTTTAAACTATTAAAATCAAAGAGTTAGATAAACATCTAACTCTTTTTTTAATTTATAAATTATAAATGAATAAAATTTAGCAAATTAAGTCGAGACAAATTATTTTATTTTTTATATAATTAGGATGTTTGGAGTAAACACAAATGAATGAACATATCGAAGCAGTTCAAAAAATGCAGGATTATATTGCAACACATCTTGATAATAATATTACAATGACAGATTTAGCAAAAGAATCACAATATTCACCATGGTATTCTTATAGATTATTTGTGGATTTGCTTCATATGACACCATCTGTTTATATTAGGCGATTGAGGTTATCTAAATCAGCACTTCGACTACGAGATGAAAAAATAAAAGTTATTGATGTTGCTTTTGATACTGGATTTGATAGTGTAGATGGATATCAAAGAGCATTTTACAAGGAGTTTGGTTGTAATCCACATGAATATGCTATTTGTCATACTCCAATCTACCTGTTTACACCTTATGGAGTTAAATATACAAATATAAAGGAAAAGAAAAATATGAGTGAAGTGAAAAATGTTTTTATTCAAGTAATTGAGAAACCAGAAAGAAAAGTTATTATCAAACGAGGAAAAGAGGCTACAGATTACTTTAAGTATTGTGAGGAAGTTGGGTGTGATGTCTGGGGTCTGTTAAGTAGTATCAAATCCATTTGTGGCGAACCAGTATGTTTATGGCTTCCTAAAAAATATATTAAGGAAAACACATCTGAATATGTGCAAGGTGTAGAAGTTCCAATGGATTATACGGGCCAAATTCCAGAAGGTTTTGATGTTATTAAACTACCTAAATGCAAATATATTATGTTCCAGGGTGAACCATTTAAAGAGGAAAACTTTTGTGAGGCAATTGGTCAAGTATGTGATGCAATTAAAAAATACAATCCTAACATCAATGGATTTAATTGGGACGATGATAATCCTCGTATTCAATTAGAACCTATTGGAACAAGAGGATATATTGAATTGCATCCGATAAAAAATATTTAAATTATTGAACACAAAAAGAACTTTATCATAATTGATAAAGTTCTTTTTATTTAGCTAGTTTCAAAAATTTGTAACTAATTTTGCTTTTTTATTTTTTATTAAATTGTCTCGATTGTGTCAAGCCAAGGTTTTGCAATCTCGTAAGGGATAGGTGTTTGTTCTTTTTGAACAAGGCCTACTTTTTGAGGTATATGGTGAGAGTCTGTTCCGCCACTCATTAAAAGATTGTGTTTACTACAAAACTCTTTTAAGTATTCTATTTGTTCAGTTTTAAAATCTTTGTAATAAACTTCTATACCATCAAGCAAGTTTTTGCTAACAGCATAGTCTAGCAACATTTTTGCTTCTTCTGGGTTTTTTCTAAAAATATGTGCCATAAATACAAGGCCACCAGCATCTCTTATAAGTTTTGAAACATAGTCAAGTGAAGGTTTGTATTTTAAAGTATCAACAAAGTAGCCACTTTCTTCATTATCTACCCATACATGATAGTAATCTAAAATGTTGTTTACATTATTTGCTTTTAATAACTCATTGTTTTCTGGGTGTTTTTTGATATCCTCATATACAGCGCCAGCCCCAAAAAATCCATAACCTGACATACTGTCTTCAACTTCTTTTAGTGGTGACAAAGTAAAACCGTGTTCTTTAAATTTAGCATATGTTTCTCTTAAAAAACCTAGCTCTTGGCTTTGTCTTAAATTTATATCAAATATCTTATCAGTTTTTATTTTTTCAACATCAATGCCATAACCTAATACTTCATTAAAGACATTGCCTATTTTAAAATACAACTCAGTACCCTTAACAATTTTACCACTGAATAGTTGTCTTACTTGTGGGTTTTCAAGCTCTTTATATGCTCCAATAGAATCATGGTCAGTAATACTCAAATATTTAAGTCCTGCTTGTTCTGCTTTTTTTAAAAGTTCTACTACTGTTTGTGTTCCATCTGAGTTAACTGTGTGTGTATGTAAATCAATCATATTGTTTCTCCTAATAGTTATATATTAACAAAATTTAAATAAATTGTAAAAATAAATTGCTAAAAGTTTGCTCTATAAACAAATTTTTAAACAAAAAAAAGAAAGTTAAACAACTTAACTTTCTTTTTAATTTTATCTTAACACATCAAAGACGTCTGGCATTGCTTTTAATTTGTTTACAAAATCAGATAACTCTTGTTTGTTTTTGATTTGTAAACCTATTGTATAAATTGAGTCGTTTGTTTTTGTAGTGTCAGTATATATATAGTTAATGTTTATTTTGTTTTCTGCGAGTTTGTTAGATATAGAAGAAAGTGTGTTTGGAGCATTTTTGCAGATAACTTTTATTACAGCAATATATTTTTCTTCTGTTCCTTTATTTTCCCAAGAAATTTCCATTAACCTGTCTTCTTCTAGTGTAGGAAGTAAGTGACAGTCTGTTCTGTGTATTGTTACACCTCTGCCTCTTGAAATATAGCCAACAATATCGTCGCCAGGTACTGGTGAGCAACATTTTGCAAGTTTGGTCATAATGCCACTTAATCCAGACAGGTCAGTCTCTTTAATACGATGGTCGCCCGTAAAAGTTTTGCCTAACTTAATTTCTTCTGACTTATGATATTGATTGTACAACATAACAAGTCTGTTGATTACTTTCAAACTAGTTAGGCTACCATGACCTATTGCGGCATATACTTCTTGCATATCTTTTAGATAAAGTTTTTCAAGTAGTTGTGGTATCCACTCATCATTTAATAAGTCTGACAAAGATATGCCTGTTGTTTTGGCTGCTTGCTCTAAGATAACTCTACCTTTTTTAATGTTTTCTTCACGCATTTCTTTACGGAAGAACGCATTGATTTTGTCTTTGGTAGATTGCATTTTTACAATTTTTAACCAGTCTTTTGATGGACCTTTTGAGTTTGGTGAAGTTAATATCTCTACAATATCGCCAGTTTTAAGCTCTGTGTCGATAGTTGCCATCTTGCCGTTAATCTTAGCGCCGGTACATTTATTACCAAGGCCAGAGTGTATGTAGTATGCCAAGTCTATTGCGTTTGAACCTTCATACAACTCAATTACATTAAGCTTTGGTGTAAATACAAATATCTTATTTGCATAAAAGCCAGTTTTGATGATGTCCAAAAAGTCTTCGGCATTGTCATCTTTTTTAGAAGCAGTGTCTTGTTCCAAGGCTTTTTTGATAGAAAGCATAGCGGCATTGCCATCAATTTTAGTGGATTTGCTGCCACCTTTCTCTTTATAGATCCAGTGTGCTGCCACACCATATTCACAGAAGTTATGCATTTCTTCTGTTCTTATTTGTATTTCAAAAGGTATAAAGCCTTCGTCTGTTGGATATAAAACAGTTGTATGTAATGACATATACAAGTTTTTCTTTGGAGTTGCGATATAGTCTTTGATACGACCTTCAACTGGTTTCCAATGATTGTGTACAGCACCGAGCATTGTGTAACAGTCTTTTATTTCATCAACAATAATTCTGTGTGCTACTATGTCAAATACTTTGTCTTTACCTTTTTGTTGTTGTTTTAAAAATACGCTAAAATTACTCTTAATACGGCTTTGAACTCTTACTTTATCTATGTTGTGTTCACCAGCTAAGTTTTTAATGGTGTTGGTTATATCAATAATAATCTTTTCACGTTTTTTGTAAGTATCTTCCATGTACTGTTCTGTTTGAACATACTCTTCTGGGAAGATATATTTAAAACATAAATTTTCCAACTCACGCTTAAACTTGCTCATACCAAGACGTTCTGCAAGTGGTACGTGTATGTCTAATGTTTCTTTTGCAATCTTGATTTGTTTGATACGGTTTTTAACTTCAAGGGTGCGCATGTTGTGTAATCTGTCTGCAAGTTTTACAAAAGCTACACGAGCATCTTTTTGTAAAGTCAAAAACATCTTGCGCAAGTTTTCGTTTTCATCAAGGTTTTGCATGCGAGAGTGTTTTATAGGTTCAATTTTAGAAGCACCAACCACAATGTTGCCAATTTCTTTGCCAAAATTATCATAAATTTCTTTTTCTGTACAATCAGTATCTTCAATACAGTCGTGCAACATTCCACTAACAACAGTTGGTATATCTGCACGCATATCAGCAAGAATTTTCGCAGTAGCATATGGGTGAGTAATATATTCCTCACCTGTATCTCTGTATGTACCAGCGTGTTTTTTGTTAGCAAACTCAAATGCTTTGATTATGATTTTTGCATCTTTGCCATAAGTCTGGGTTATTTGTTCTAAAAATTGATTATCCATTTCCATAGGTATAGCCCTCTCTATATTTATATATTAACATAAAACTTAAAAAAACAAAATAATAAAAGGCTTTTTATTAATTATAATTAGTATTAATATTTTTTTGTGATATAATTAGTCTGTCGAGGTAATAATGTTAAGAAAGTTATTTATAAAAAATTATAAAGATACTCAAAACAGCCAAGTAAGATTAAAGTATGGGGTTGTTTCTAGTTGTTATGGCATAATTACCAACTTAATTTTATTTGTTGCAAAAATTCTCGTTGGTTTTATGTCTGGTTCTGTTGCAATTATATCAGACGCTCTTAACAACTTGTCAGATGGCATTGCATCAGGTGTTGCGCTAGTTGGATTTAAACTATCTAATAAGCCGGCCGATAGTGAGCACCCTTTTGGACACGCTAGATACGAATATATCTCTGCTTTTATAATATCATTTTTGATATGTATGATAGGCGTTGTTTTGGGTAAAACATCAATAGATAAAATTATTAACCCAAAACAAACAGAAGTAGGGTTGTTGGTTATTATAGTATTAAGCGTAAGTATTTTGATTAAATTAAGTCAATATCTGTTGTATAGACAATTTGCAAAGGCGATTGACTCAGATTCAATAAAAGCAAACTCAGTCGACGCTCGCAACGATACAATTGTTACAACAGCAACACTTATTGCTATGATTATTATTTGGACTTGTGGCGTAAATATCGACGCATATATGGGACTTGCAGTATCTATTGTAATTGTTATTTCTGGTATTAGAATGCTAATTGATACAATTAATCCTTTGCTTGGTGAAAAACCAGATAAAGAGCTTGTCGATAAGATCAAAAACAAATTGCGTTCATATGATGGGGTGCTTGGCTTTCACGAACTTATGATACACGCTTACGGCAAAAACAAAAATTATGTAACAGTCCACGTAGAAGTTTCAGCCGAAGTAGACCCACTAAAAACCCACGACCTGATAGATGATATAGAAGAAGATTTTTTAAACGACTTAGGACTTCATATAGTTGTTCACTCTGATCCTGTCCAACACAATAATAGAAGAGTAACAACTCTAAAAAACCAAGTTCAAAAAACGTTGGAAAAATTAAACGCTCAATTAGTTATTCACGATTTTAGAGTGGCCGACGGCAAACTTACTACTGAAATAATGTTTGACTGCATTGTTCCTTATGAAGTCAAGCTTACAAAGAAGGAAATTGTTTCTTATCTTAAACAAAACTTCAACAAAAACAAGCGTTATCGTTTTAGTATTGATATAGATAGAAACTATGTTTAAACAAATTAAAAAAT